>JAWWBS010000055.1 GCA_033720895.1 Gammaproteobacteria bacterium | reverse complement strand
GTCTCGTTCAGCATGATGCCGAACAGCCGCGAGGAAAAGCTGCCCAGCAGGACCGGCTCGAAGCCACCGAGCAGGCTGCCCAGCGCGGCAAACAGCAAGGCCATGCCACCCAGGGTCAGCGCCACCGGGTAACCGCTCATCAGGACTGCGATCACCGCCAGGAACATCAACAAGGCCAGCCATTCCATCAGCGCTCACCTCGCAACAGGAAGATGCTGCGCAGGGCGATGCACAGGCCTTGCAACAACAACAGCAAGGCAGACAGCGGAATGACAGTCTTCAGTAGGTAGAGGAATGGCAGGCCGCCGGATTCACGCGAGCCTTCCAGTGCCTGCCAGCTGGCCAGCGCGTATTCGCTGCCATGAACCAGCACCAGGCCACTGACGGGCAACAGGAACAACACCGTGCCGAGCAGGTCGACCATCGCCTTGCGCCGTGGCGTGAACTCCCTGTAGAAGACATCGACCCTGACATGCTGGTCGGTCTGCAATGTCCAGGCCAGGGCCAGCATGAACACACTGGCATGCAGGTAGACCACCAGCTCCTGCAGGGCCACCGAACCGGTATTGAAGAAATAGCGCAGCAGGACCACGGCGCACATCACTGCCAGCAAGGGCAGCAACAGCCAGGCGGCTGCGCGGCCGGCCAATGCGACCAGCCTTTCGATCGCGCCGAGAACGTTCGCCATGCGCTCAGAGCTCCAGCATCAGTTCGCGCTCTTCCCTGGAAGGTTCGAACCCGCGATCACCGTAGTGATCGAACAGGATGCTGACGACTTCCTCCGGCGTTTCGGCCAGCTTGACCAGCTCGAGGTCGCCTTCGCCGATCATGCCCTGGCCCAGCATCTGGTCGCGCAGCCAGTCGAGCATGCCTTTCCAGAACGATTCCCCCACCAGCACGACCGGAATCTTGCGACTCTTGCCGGTCTGGATCAGGGTCAGGATCTCGGCCAGCTCGTCGAGCGTGCCGAAGCCGCCCGGCATGACCACGTAGGCCGAGGCGTACTTGACGAACATGACCTTGCGGGAGAAGAAGTGCCGGAAGTTGAGCGCAATGTCCTGGTAGGGATTGGCGGACTGCTCGTGCGGCAGCTGGATGTTCAATCCGATCGACGGCGACTTGCCCGCGTAAGCGCCCTTGTTGGCCGCCTCCATCAGGCCCGGCCCGCCACCGGTGACCACCGAAAAGCCGGCATCCGACAGGGTGCGGGCAATCTGTTCGGTGAGCAGGTAAAGCTTGTCGTCGGGCTTGACCCGTGCCGACCCGAAAATGCTGACCGACGGTTTGATGGTCACGAGCTTTTCGAAGCCTTCGACGAACTCCGCCATGATCTGGAATATCTTCCAGGATTCGCGCGTCAGTGCGAGCTGTTGCTCGGCCGTCTTCAACAGACGATAACCGTGTTCTTCAGAATCGTTCATGATCGCCCTCGCATGCGCTGATTGGTTCGTTGCAGGTGGAATGTATCACTTGCGCCAGAAAGCCGGGGTCAGGATCACCAGCAGGGTGAAGATCTCCAGGCGTCCCAGCAACATGGCAAACATCAGGACCCACTTGGCAGCCGCCGGCACCGACTGGTAGTTCGCCGCCACCTCGCCGAGACCCGGACCGAGATTGTTCAGGCAGGCTGCGACGGCAGAAAACGCCGAGACATGGTCCATGCCCAGCGCCATGCTGAGCAGCATCAACAGGCTGAACACGCCGACATAGACCGAGAAGAAACCCCACACGGCGCTGACGACTTTCTCGGACACCGGCTTGTTGCCCATCTTGGTCACGAACTGCGCATGCGGATGAATCAGGCGGCGCACTTCGCGCTGGCTCTGCTTTAGCAACAACACCCAGCGGATCACCTTCATGCCGCCACCGGTGGAATTGGCGCAGGCCCCGATGAAACTCGACAGGATCAGCACGACCGGCAGCAAACCGGGCCAGGCGGAAAAATCATCCGTGGTGAAACCGGTAGTGGTCATGATCGAAACGACCTGGAAGCTCGCCTTGATCATCGTCTCGCCTGCCGTCTCGAAATGTTCGTGCCAGCTCAGGTACAGGCTCGCAAGGATGGTCAGGCTGGTCAGCAGGAAAAGGTAGGTGCGGAACTCGGGGTCGCGGAAATAATGGGTGACTCCGAGTCGGCTGACCGCCATGAAATGCAAGGCGAAATTCGCACCGGCTATGAACATGAAGACAATGGCGACCATCTCGACCATGGAGCCGGCAAAGAACCCGGTGCTGAGATCGTGGGTACTGAAGCCACCGATGGCAATGGTCGAGAAGCTGTGCGAGATGGCATCGAACGGCGTCATGCCGGCCAGCCAGTAGGAAACGGCACAGGCCAGGGTCAGGCCGAAATAGATCATCCACAGCGTCTTGGCCGTTTCCGTGATCTTCGGCGTCAGCTTGTTGTCCTTGCTCGGCCCCGGAGTCTCGGCGCGATACAGCTGCATGCCGCCCACGCCGAGCAAGGGCAGGATGGCCACCGCAAGGACGATGATGCCCATGCCACCCAGCCACTGGAGCAGCTGGCGATAGAAAAGAATGGATTTCGGCAAGTCATCCAGGCCGACAATCACGGTGGCGCCGGTAGTGGTCAGGCCCGATATCGATTCGAATACCGCATCGGTCAGCGAAATCTCGAGGCCACTGGCGAGCAACAGCGGCAAGGCACCCACTGCGCCGAGACCGGCCCAGAACAGGGACACGATCAGCGCACCATCACGCCGACGCAGGTCTTCGCGATTACGGCGCACGGGCAGCCAGGTAAGGCCGCCGAACAGGAACAGCGTCAGGAAGCTCACCAGGAAGGCTTGCGCCTGGTGGTCGTCGTAGATCAGCGACACCAGCACGGGCGGCAGCATGGTCAGCGAAAAGACCATCAACAACAGGCCGAGAATGCGCTGAACTGCCTGCAGGTGCATGTCAGTGCCTCCAGAACTCTGGTGTCAGCAGCACCAGCACGGTGAAGATTTCCAGCCGCCCCATCAGCATTGCGAGGATGCCGACCCACTTGCCGAAATCGGTCAGGCCGGCAAAGTTGTCGGCCACATCGCCCAGTCCGGGACCGAGGTTGTTCAAGGTTGCCGCGACGGCCGAAAACGCGCTGACCTGGTCCAGGCCGGATGCGATCAGCATGACCATCAGCACCACGTAGACGACGGTGTAGGCCGCGAAGAATCCCCAGATGGATTCGATGATCCGGTCGTTGACCAGCCGCTTGCCGATCTTCACCGGCATCACGGCATTCGGGTGCACCAGCTTCTGCACTTCACGCTTGCCCTGCTTGAGCAACAGCTGGAACCGAATGACCTTCATGCCGCCGGAAGTGGAACCGGCGCAGCCGCCCATGATGGACAGGAAGATCAGCAGAACCGGCAGGAAACCCGGCCAGGAAGCAAACCTCTCCGTGCTGAATCCTGTCGAGGTAATCACCGATACCACCTGGAACAGCGAATCGAACAAGGCATTGATGATGCCGGGGTGATGCGCCGTGTAGAGGAGGTAGACCGTCGTCAGCAACACGATGGCACCGATGGTCGCGAGGTAGCCGCGCGCCTCCGAGTGCTCGAACAGCGCGAGCGGCTTGCGGCCGACGATCATCAGGTAAAGCAGGCCGAAGCTCAGCCCGCCAATGGTCATGAAGACGATCGCGATGAATTCGACCAGGCGGCTGTCGAAATGCGCAATGGACGCATCGTAGGTAGAGAAGCCCCCCGTGGAAATGGTCGACATCGCGTGCGCCACGGCATCGAATCCGCTCATGCCGGCCAGCCAGTATGCAAGTCCGCAGGCAATGGTCAGCAGCAGGTAGATCTTGAGAAAACTGCGGGCCGTTTCCCGCAGTCGCGGTTTCATCTTGTCGTGCTTGGACGGACCCGTGGTTTCGGCCCGGTAAAGCTGCATGCCACCCACGCCGAGCAGCGGCAGGATGGCCAGCGCAATCACGACCACGCCAAGACCGCCCAGCCACTGCATCTGCTGGCGATACCAGAGCATCGACTGCGGCAGGGATTCGATGTTGTCGATGATCGTGGCGCCGGTCGTGGTCAGGCCCGAGACCGCCTCGAACACCGCATCGGTCGTGCTGAGGTCCGGGGCCTTGCTGAAATGCAGTGGCAGCGATGACACGCCACCCAGCACGATCCAGAACAGGGCAACGATGATGAACCCTTCGCGCGCATGCAGCTCGCCCTCGCGATTGCGATTCAGGAGCCAGAGTGCGAGGCCTGCCAGCGAAGTGATGGTGAAACTCAGGATGAACGGCCGCATGCCGCCGTCCTGGTACAGAAATGAAATCGCCAGCGGTCCCAGCATGGTCAGGCTGAACACCATCAGGAGAATGCCGATGATCCTGAATATGAGGCCAAACTTCATCAGCTACCCTGGCTTTCCCTGGCTGGCATGACGGAATCAGCCGCCCTGGCGACCGGCGCCTTCCTGGAACAATCGCTCGACATCCGGCACCAGCTTGCGATCCACGAGGAACAGGATGACATGGTCGTTTTCCTCGATGACCGTGTCATGGTGCGCCATCATCACCACATCGCCACGTACGATGGCGCCGATGGTGGTGCCCTCCGGCAGCTTGATGTCCTCGATGGCCTTGCCGACCACTGCCGAGCTTTCCGGGCTGCCATGGGCAATTGCCTCGATGGCTTCGGCAGCACCGCGGCGCAGGCTGTGCACCACCACAACGTCACCACGCCGGATGTGCGTCAGCAACGCGCCAATGGTGATCTGCTGCGGCGAAATCGCGATATCGATATCACCGGATTGCACCAGGTCGACATAGGAAGGCCGGTTGATCAGTGACAGTACCTTGCGTGCACCGAGTCGCTTGGCGAGCATCGAGGAGAGGATGTTGGCTTCCTCGTCGTTGGTCACCGCGCAGAACACGTCGGTGGCTTCGATGTTTTCCTCCAGCAGCAGCTCCTCGTCGGCTGCATCGCCGGCCAGCACGATGGTCTTGTCGAGATTCTCGGAAATCTGCCGGGCGCGCTCGCGCGAACGCTCGATCAGCTTGACCTGGTAGGTCGATTCCAGGGCCTGCGCCAGGCGCACCCCGATGTTGCCACCACCCGCGATGATCACCCGGCGTACCGGCTTGTCGAGCTTGCGCAGCTCGTTGATGACAGAGCGGATGTCGGCGCGGGGCGCAATGAAAAACACTTCATCATCGGCCTCGATGACCGTGTCGCCGTGCGGCAGGATTGCACGCCCGCGTCGGTAGACCGCCGCGACTCGCGTATCGACATCGGGAATGTGGCTGCGCAGGTTCTTCAGCTCCTGGCCAACCAGCGCACCGCCGTAGTAGGCCGTCACCGCGACCAGTCGCACCTTGCCACCCGCAAAGTCGAGCACCTGCAAGGCACCGGGATACTGGATGAGGCGGCGGATGTAGTCGACCACCAGCTGCTCGGGACTGATCAGCATGTCGATGGGCATCAGGCCTTTCTTGCTGCCTTCCGCGGAATCACCGTCCTCGCTTGTAAAAAGCTCCGGCGTCTTCATGTACTGCGTTTCGCGCACGCGGGCGATCTTTTTCTTCGTGCCATACAGCACGTGGCAGACCTGGCAGGCAATCATGTTGGTCTCGTCGCTGTCGGTCACCGCGACGACCATGTCAGCTGCATCAGCGCCGGCATCCTTGAGTACCTGGGGGTGGGAGGCGTGGCCGATGACGGTGCGGATATCGAGCCGATCCTGCAGGTCCTGCAGCAGCTCGCCATTGCGGTCGACAATCGTGATCTCGTTGTCTTCTTCGCGCGCCAGGCTGTAGGCAACGGTCGATCCAACCTGTCCGGCACCGAGAATCAGTATCTTCATCCGATGAGAACCTTGAGCCCCCAGCGAGGCATGTCATTCGTTGTCAGGCATCGCAGTCGATCAGGCAGTCCTGCATTCGACCGGGCGAAGCGACCAGCTCGCCATCGATGGATCCCTGGGGCGAGCTTCGAGATCCAGTATACGCCCCTCGAACGGGAATTTGTGCAACCGCGTCAGATGACTTCGAGCTTCGCGAACGCCAGCACCAGCCACTTGGAACCGACGTCATCGAAGTTCACCTGCACCCGCGCCTGCGAGCCACCACCCTCGATGTTCAACACCATGCCTTCGCCAAAACTCGGGTGACGAACGCGCGAACCGAGCTTGATGCCGTCCGGCACGGCTTCTTCCATCACGCGCCCGGCCTGCTGGCCGCGTCCGAATGCGGTGCGCGACACCGGTCGCGCGACCTGCACCTTGGGGCGAATTTCGTACAGCAGCTCGGAAGGAATCTCTGCCAGGAAGCGCGATGCAATGGCCATGTTCTCGACGCCATACAGCCGGCGCTGCTCGGCATGGGTCAGGTACAGGCTGCGCATGGCACGGGTCATGCCGACATACATGAGGCGGCGCTCTTCCTCCAGGCCGACGCCATCCTGCAGGGAACGCTGGTGCGGGAACAATCCGTCCTCGAGTCCACACATGAAGACCAGCGGGAATTCCAGACCCTTCACCGAGTGCAGGGTCATCAACTGCACGCAGTCTTCCCACTTGTCGGCCTGGCCTTCGCCGGACTCCAGCGCCGCATGACTGAGGAAGGCGGCCAACAACGGCATCTCCTCTTCCATGTCGGCGGGATCGAAGCCACGGCCGGCCGAGACCAGCTCTTCGAGGTTCTCGACGCGCGCCTGGCCTTTCTCGCCCTTTTCCTTGCTGTAGTGATCGATCAGGCCGGAGGCATGAATGACATGCTCGATCTGTTCATCGAGCTCGAGATCACCGGTCTCTGCTTCCAGCTTGCCGATCAGCACGATGAAGCCTTCCAGTGCATTCGCTGCGCGCGCCGGAAAGAACCCTTCTTCCAGCAAGGCACGAGCCGCATGCCACAACGGCAAGGCCGATTCACGCGCGCGCTGGCGCACCGCTTCCAGCGTCTTTGCACCGATGCCGCGAGTTGGCAGGTTGATGACACGCTCCAGCGCGGCATCGTCATTGCGGTTCTGGATCAGCCGCAGGTAGGCGAGCGCATCCTTGATTTCCTGGCGTTCGAAAAAACGCAGGCCGCCATAGACCCGATAGGGAATGCGCGCGCGGATCAGGCCTTCCTCGAACACGCGCGACTGGGCATTGGAGCGGTACAGGATGGCCACATCGGAACGCTTGCCGCCCTCGTTCTCCCATTGGCGAATGCGCTCCAGCACGAACTCGACTTCATCCTGTTCGTTGAATGCCGAGTACAGGCGGATCGGATCGCCGTCCTCGTCGGCAGTCCAGAGGTTCTTGCCCATGCGCTCGGAATTGTTGTCGATGACCGCATTGGCCGCCTTGAGGATGTTGCCGGTGGAGCGGTAATTCTGTTCGAGGCGCACCACTCGCGTGGCCGGGTAGTCCTGCTGGAAACGATGCAGGTTCTCGATGCGTGCGCCGCGCCAGCCGTAAATCGACTGGTCATCGTCGCCGACAATGAATACCTCGCTGCTGTCACCGGCCATCAGCCTTACCCAGGCGTACTGGATGGTGTTGGTGTCCTGGAACTCGTCGACCAGGATGGTGCTGAAGCGATTGCGGTAGTGCGCCAGGATCTCCGGATTGTCGCGGACCAGTTCGAGTGCCCGCAGCAGGAGTTCCGCGAAATCCACCAGCCCGGCCCGATCGCAGGCTTCCTGGTAGGCCGCGTAGATCTTCACCATCTGCGAATGCACCGGATCGCCACCACCGGCGATCTGCGCAGGACGCAGGCCCTCGTCCTTCTTGGAATTGATGAACCATTGCACCTGCCGTGGCGGCCAGCGTGACTCGTCCAGGTCCAGCGCTTTCAGCATGCGCTTGATCTGGCGATGCTGGTCCTCGGAATCGAGGATCTGGAATCCCTGCGGCAGCCCGGCTTCGCGCCAGTGCAGCCTGAGCAGGCGATGCGCAATGCTGTGAAAGGTGCCGACCCACATGGCGCCGGGCGAACTGTCGATCAGCTCCTCGATACGGCCACGCATCTCGGCCGCGGCCTTGTTGGTAAAGGTCACGGCAAGAATCGAGAACGGCGACGCATTCTTCACCAGGATCTGCCAGGCGATCCGGTGGGTGAGCACGCGGGTCTTGCCGGAACCGGCACCGGCCAGTACCAGCACGGCCGGCTCTTCCGCCGTGACCGCTTCGCGCTGCGCGTCGTTGAGTGGGTCGAGTATCGGGGTTACATCCATGCGCGGATTCTACCCGAGGCGCATCGCCCTGCCGACCCGCCAGGCGAGAAAGCACGTGAATCTTCCAGCAGGTATAATTCGCAGCAACCGGCATGGAACGGCAGCTGCCATTGGCCATGCCACCTCACAGGAGCCCGCATGGATCTCGCCACACTTGCCAATTTCGCCGAAATACTGGGCGCCTCGACCATCATCGGCGGTGTCGTGTTCGGCCTGGCCCAGATCAAGCAGATGCGTCACCAGCGGCGCGATGCCGCAGCGATCGCCTTTCTCGACTCCGTGCAGGATGGCGAGTTCGCCCGCGCCTACATGCGGGTGATGCGCCTCCCGGACGACATTTCGCCGGAGGATCTCAGCGCCCGCGAGTCCAAGTACGAGGAAGCCGCGATCTTCCTCGCCACCAACCTCGAGACGGTCGGCCTGATGGTCTATCGCGACCTGGTCGATTTCGAGATCGTCCGTGACCTGCTCGGCGATGCCGTCATTGCCACCTGGAAGAAGCTGCGCCGCTGGACCTTCGAAATGCGCGAAGACCAGGAACGCGACACCGTGTTTGACTGGTACGAGTGGCTGGCCATCAAGATGGAAGAGGATTACGCCGAGTTTGGCCACCATGCGGTGTTCATCAAGCGCCGCAAGTGGAAGCCCAGGTCGCGCGTCTTCTGAGCGACACGGAACCGACGAGGTCCGCATGAACGAGCTCCCCCACAAGCGAGACCGGCTGGTCCGCGCCAGCGGCGACAGCAAGTTCACACATCTTATATATGGCGATGGCAGCAGCCAGCGGCTGGACTGCGACACGGCAGGCGCCGTCGACGCGCCCGCGCTGCTTGCCGGTGCGCTCGCGGCCTGCGCCTGGCGCAGCCTGCATGACCTGCTGCAACGCCTCGAGCTCGATACCGCTGCCGTGGCCGTAGAGGTCCTGGCCGAGGGCGATCGCTTGCAAGTCGCCGTCGAGGGCATCACGGTGGATGAAGCCGTGCGCCAGCGTGCCCGCCAGGCGATTCGCCGTTGCCCGGTGGCTCGCCAGTTGAAACAGGAACCGGAGGTGACCTTCCATGGCCCGGAGTGATTCACCAGCCAGCCAGCAGCCTTTCGACAACCTGCTGGTCCATCCCGAGCTCGATCGGGCCAGCCAGCGTCGGGATGATGATGCCTGGGCGGAGGACCAGTGGCGCTCGCTGCACCGCCGCGCCATCGTGCTCGCAGGGGATCTCGGGTGGACGCCCGGTGGCCAGGCTGGCTGGCTGGATGACAGCGGCCTGCGCGACATCGAGCCGGAGCTGGTCACGAAATGGTTCCTCGGCTTGCTCGACGGCGCACCCTACTTCGCGGTGCTGCTCGAGCAGGGCGAGACGCTCGACGCCGACGAAACGCACTGGCAGGGGCTGCGGGGGATTGCCAGCACCCTGCCTGCCGAAGATGCCGCATTGTTCGCGCACGGCCTGGCGCTGGCGCACTGGTACCGATTGCATCGCTACTGTGGCGGCTGCGGCGAAGCACTCGTGGTATCGGCGGCTGGCCACGCGCATCGCTGCAGGAACCATGCCTGCGACAACGACACCGTGTTCCCGCGAGTCGACCCGGCCGTGATCGTCACGGTCAGCCGGGGCGAAGAGGTATTGCTGGGGCGCCAGCCGCACTGGCCGGAGGGAATGTACTCCTGTGTCGCCGGGTTTCTCGAGGCTGGCGAAAGCCTGGAACAGGCCGTGCGTCGCGAGGTCATGGAAGAAGTCGGCGTGAAGGTACACGCCATTCGCTACGCCAGCTCGCAACCCTGGCCGTTCCCCCAGTCCTTGATGGTCGGGTTCCACTGCACGACCCGCGAGCAGGACATCACCTTGCACGACGACGAGCTTGAGGATGCCCGCTGGTTCACCCGCGAGCAGATCGACCAGGGCATCGAGGACGGCAGCCTGGTCCTGCCGTCGGCCATCTCCATTTCGCGCCGCCTGCTCGAAGAGTGGCGCGACGGACTGGCCAAGGCCGAGTGACCACGACGGTCGTCGAATGGCTGGTGTTCGTGCTGGTGGCCGGCCCCAGCCTGGTCTGGCTGCTCACCCTGCTGGTCATTCCAATCCACTCCTTGCGCATTCCCCGACTGTCGGAGCAGGCCATTCCGGCAGGTGAACTGCCATCGCTCGGGATTGTGATCGCGGCCCGCAACGAAGCTCACACCATCGAACCGGCCATTCGCTCGGTGCTGGCGCAGGACTACCCCCGGCTCGAAGTCATTGCCGTCAACGATCGCTCGGACGACGGTACGGGCGAACTGCTCGATCGTCTTGCGGTCGAGCATGCGCACCTGTCAGTGATTCATGTCGACCGGCTTCCCGCCGGCTGGCTGGGCAAGAACCATGCGCTGCAGCGAGGCCTCGAAGCAGCGACGACCGACTACGTGCTGTTCACCGACGCAGACGTGCACTTCCAGCCAGGATCCCTGCAACGCGCCCTGGGTTACATGCGCGACCAGGAGTTCGATCACCTTTCCTCGATTCCCGAACTCGTGAATGCCAGGGCATCGATGCAGTTGATGATGCCCGCTTTCTCGGTGTTCTTCCTGATGATGACCCGCCCCTGGCATGTGTCGAATCCGGATTCGGACAGTCACATGGGGGTCGGCGCCTTCAACCTGGTACGCCGCGAGCCGCTGCTGGCGATCGGCGGGCTGGAGAAGATTCGCCTGCGCCCGGATGACGACCTGATGCTGGGCAAGCTGGTCAAACAGCATCGGCTGCGCTCCGGCTATGCCGCTTCCGGCGGCGACATCGCCGTGCAGTGGTACACCACGGCCGGCGAGACCATCCACGGCCTGGAAAAGAATGCGTTCGCCCAGTTCGATTATTCGCCACTGAAGGCCAGCGTGATGCTGGTGCTGACGCTGTTGCTGAGCCTCGGCCCGGTTGTCGGCCTGGCGGCATGGCCCGCCCCGACCGGCCTGGTCGCGCTCGGCGGCACGCTGGCCATGCTGGCAACCGCGGCCATCCTGTCCTGGCTGGTCAAGCTGAACCCGGCCTGGGGCCTGCTTTTCCCGATCGGTGCAACTCTCGTGGTTTATGCCTGTCTGAGATCCATGGTGCTGGCCCTGATGCGGGGCGGCATCATCTGGCGAGACACGTTCTACTCGCTGGCGGACCTGAGGAGCAATCGACGATGACCACTCGCACGATACTGCGGGCCAGCGCGCTGGCCCTGCTGATCGCTACCGGCCCGGCGCTGGCCGATGATTACGGCAAACGCTATCGCGAGGTCGTCACGGCCTACCAGTCGGAGGACTGGCCAGCCATGCAGGCTGCCGCCGAGCGCGCCCTGGCCACGCGGCCGGACTATCCGCCCATGCTGGAAATTCGCGCCATGGCACATGCGCTGGCCGGCGACATGCGCTCTGCTGTTGCCGACCTCGACCGGGTGCTGGCGATGAACATCCCCGTCGACCTGGACAACCCGGCCTTTGCCGAGCTGCCGGACGCTGCGCGGGACCGGCTGGCGCGCATGGTGTCGCAGCTCGACGCGCCCTTCGGCGCAGCCCGCCGCTACCGGCGAGGCGGACCGGGCGATACCGTGCCGGAAGGCTTCGTGCTGGATGGCGAGGACATCATCATCGGCAGCATTCGCAACGGGACGTTGCTGCGAATTTCCGCCGAAGGAACAAGTACCGTGCATGAACCGGCTGGTCGACACTGGAGCATATTCGGGATGATGCGCCGCGATCGCGAGCTGTGGTTCGTCTCCAGCGACATTCCGGAATTCGGCGGGCCGGCAGTCGACACCGAAGCAACAACCGGCCTGTTCCGTTTCGACCTGGACAGTGGCGAACTCGACAGCCATTTCCTGCCGGGGGCAAAAACTCTTGGCGACCTGTGGGCCGATGACTCGGGCATCTATGTCAGCGATGCAGCCGGCGGCGTCTGGGCATTTCGCGACGCCGAGTTCGAGCCGCTGGTCCCTGCCGGTGAACGGGTCAATCCGCAAGGCCTGGTCATGCTGGACGGACGCCTGATCGTGGCCGACTACCGTGGCGGACTGGTCAGTATCGATCCGCACACGGGCGCGCGGCAGGATATCGGCAATGCCAGCCAGGCCAGCCTCTACGGCATTGACGGGCTCGCCACCGATGGCCGGCACCTGTACGCGGTGCAGAACGGCATTGCGCCGGCACGCGTTGTCCGGTTGCGCTTCGATTCGGCATCGCAAAGCATCACGAGTGTCGACATGCTGTTGATGAACCACCCGGATTTTGATGAACCGACCTTGCTGCGGGTAGCGCATGACAAGTTGTACATAATGGCCAACAGCCACTGGAATCGCTTCGATGCCGATGGACAGCTGCCCGCAGATGCCGCCAGCACGCTGTCGCCACCCACGGTCCTGGAGATTGCACTTCCCTGACCGTGCAGGGTTCTTTGCAAGGATGTTGCATGCAGGTAACGGATCTCGTCATTCATGCCAGCGATGGTCACCCCCTGGCCGCCACCGAGTACCGGCCGGAAGCGGCTGCCAGTGGCAAGGCGGTCGTGGTGATCAACTCCGCCATGGGCGTGAAGCGCAGCTTCTATGCGGACTTCGCTGCCTACCTGGTCGACCAGGGACATGTCGTGCTGGTCTACGACTATCGCGGACTGGGTGGCTCCGCTCCGCCGACACTGCAGGGCTGCACGGCCACGCTGGAAGACTGGGGCGAGCTGGACCAGAACGCCCTGCTGGACCATGCCGGCAGGCACTGGCCGGAGCACAAGCTGGTCATCGCGGGGCATTCCGTGGGCGGCCAGATCATGGGGCTCAACAGGCATGGCGATGCGCTGGCGGGGATGCTGACCGTCGGTTCGCAGAGCGGTTACTGGCGTCACTACAAGGGAACCCTGAAGCTCGGCGTTTTCCTGCTCTGGCACGTGTTCGTGCCGGCACTCTCCCGGCTGCTCGGCTACTTCCCCTCATCATGGTTCGGCATCGGCATGAACATCCCGGCGGGCGTGGCCAGGCAATGGGCCGCCTGGGGACGGGATCCGGATTACCTGCAGGGTCGGCATGCGCCCGCACGGCTGGCCAACTACGCGAAGCTGCGCGTGCCGATGCTGGCCGTCTGGATCAGCGACGACAGTTTCGCACCCTGGCCCGCCAACCTCGCGATGCGCAGCTGGTATGCCGGCGCCCGGATCGACGTGCACACGGTCGGACCCGAGACCGAAGATCGTGACCGCGTCGGTCACTTTCCTTTCTTCAAGCAGGGTGTCGCACCGCGGGCCTGGGCGGCTATCGCGCAGTGGCTGGAAAGCATCTAGACTGCTCGCATGTGCCTGTTGATCGTCGCCCAGAACCAGCATCCCGACTTCCCTTTCATCTTTGCGGGGAACCGTGACGAAATGCATGCGCGCCCGACCGCGCTGGCTCACTGGTGGCAGGATGCACCCAACGTTTTCGGCGGCCGCGACAAGCAGGCGGGCGGCGCCTGGCTCGGACTGCGCAACGATGGACGCTTTGCGGTGATCACCAACTACCGCGACCCTGCCACCGCCGTCGACGACCCGAAGTCCCGCGGCCACATCGTGCATCGTTTCCTGACGCGCGACATGTCGCCGGCCGAGTTCAGCGCCGAGCTGGCTGCCGAGGACCAGGCCTACAACGGCTACAACTTGCTGTTCGGGGATATCACGCAACTCCACTACCACTCGAACCGCCAGCCTGCAAAGCGCAACGGCACAGCGCTCGAACCGGGCATTCATGCCCTGTCGAATCACCTGCTCGATACCGAGTGGCCGAAGGTGACGATGTTGCGCGGCGCGCTGGAAGGCATCGACTCGCTGGACGAGAGCAACTTGCTGGAACACCTGCTGTCGGCATTGGGCAACACCGACATTCCACCCGACAACACACTGCCCGATACCGGTGTCGGCCTTGAGCTGGAAAGACCACTGGGTGCAGCAAAGATCATCACGCCGAACTATGGCACACGGGCCAGCACGGTCATCCTGGTCGACCGCAACCGCAACACCCTGTTCCACGAACTGAGTTACCAGGCGGATGGCCGTCCGGCCGATGCAGTGAACAAGCGTATCGAACTGAAAGCCCGGCTGCGCTGAGGCTGCAGTGCGCCATACGGATTCTTCGTTCTTGCACAGTTCATCCGTTACCATGCGGGAATGAGCAAAGAGCAAATTCCTTGTGGCTGCTGGCCATCTCCCCTGCCTGCCGAACTGGTCGCCGGCAAGTCGGTTCGCCTTTCCCAGCCAACCGTCCTGCCGGACGGTCGCGTGCTCTGGACGGAATCCCGGCCGGACGAACAGGGCCGCTCCGTCATTGTCGAGTGGCACCCCGACCATGGCTGCCGCGACCTGCTGCCCGCACCCTACAGTGCGCAGTCGCGTGCCAATGGATACGGCGGCGGCGTGTTCGCCGCGATCGGCGACGCTGTCTGTTTCGTCAACAAGGAAGACCAGCAGATTCACATCATCGATGCCGACGGCATCCGCCAGCTGACGCGACTGCCAGGCACCCGCTTTGGCGACCTCACGCCCGACGCGCTGCACGATCGCCTGCTGGTCGTCGCCGAGCGCGATCGCGAACGACAGGAACCGGCAACGGTGCTGGCAAGCGTGTCGCTGGCTGATGGGACGCTCTCGGTCCTGGATGATCGCCACGATTTTCACAGCACCCCCGCGCTGTCGAACGACGGCAGGCAGCTTGCGTGGATCAGCTGGAACCACCCCGACATGCCCTGGGACCATACGCGCCTGTGGCTGGCGGATGTGAACGACGATGGCAGCCTGGGACGTCGGCGTTGCCTGTTGGGCGACAAGGAAGAATCGATCCTGCAACCCGGCTGGTGCGGCAACGAGCTGTTGTGTGTCAGCGATCGGAGCAACTGGTGGAATCTCTATCGCGTAAGCGATACCGAGCAGGTCGAATGCGTGCACGCGCAGGATGCGGAATTTGCGCAGCCACACTGGGTATTCGGCATGCGCAACTGGGCGGCCCTGGATGGTGCACGGCTCGCTTGCAGCTGGACCGCCGACGGCGACTGGCATGCCGGCATTCTCGAACTGGAAAGCGGCCAGCTGGAAGCAATCGACCTGCCGGTGACTCACATCGACCAGTTGACCGCGGTGCAAGGCAGCATCGTCATCCAGGGAGGTAACAGCACGCAGGGTGACGGCATCTACCTCTGGCGGGACGGCGAACTGCAGACCTTGAAAGCACCTGCATCGCTGGAGCTGCCAGCAGGCAGCCTCAGTCGACCGCGCGCCGTCAGCTTCGACAGCGAGGGCGATACCGTCCATGCCTTCTATTACCCGCCGTCGAATTCGCACTGCGAGGCACCGGCAGGTGAACGCCCCCCGTTGATGATCAAGGCACATGGCGGACCGACCGGCGCAACCAGCAGCAAGCTCGACCTGAAGATCCAGTACTGGACCTCGCGCGGCTTTGCCGTGCTCGACGTGAACTATCGCGGCAGCACCGGCTATGGCCGCGCCTACCGCCAGGCGCTGTACGGCGGTTGGGGCAAGGTCGATGTCGCCGACATCATCAACGGCGCCGCATGGTGTGCGTCCGAGGGGCTTGCCGATCCCGGGAGGCTCCTGCTGTCCGGTTCCAGCGCCGGCGGCTTCACCCTGTTGAATGCGCTCGTCACCAGCGACGAATTTGCCGCGGCTGCCAGCTACTACGGCGTGGCCGAACCGGTCTCGGCCATGCGCGACACGGAAAAGTTCGAATCCCGATACGGCGACAAGCTGATCGCACCGATGCCATCAGGTGAAGCGACCTGGCAGGCGCGCTCGCCGCTGGCCAATGCCGAACGCATCGACAGGCCCGTGATCTTCTTCCAGGGACTTGATGATCGAATCGTGCTGCCGCAACAGTCACGGCAAATGGCGGCCGCGCTCCGCGACCAGGGCATCCCGCACGCGCTGGTCGAATTCGAGGGCGAGGG
>JAWWBS010000054.1 GCA_033720895.1 Gammaproteobacteria bacterium | reverse complement strand
TCCAGCACCACGATGGCGTCATCGACCACCAGGCCGATGGCAAGCACCAGCCCGAGCAGCATCAGCACGTTGACCGAGAATCCCAGCGGCTCCACCACCAGGAAGGAAGAAAGCAGGGCGATGGGTACCACCACGGCCGGAATCAGGGTGGCCCGCAGGGTGCCGAGGAAGGCGTAGATCACGACCAGTACCAGCAGCATCGCGAAACCCAGCGCGTTGAACACCTCGGTGATGGACTCGTTGATGAATTCGGCGCGATCGAAGTTCACGGAAATTTCCATGCCTTCCGGCAGCGTTGGTGCGATGTCTTCCATGGCTTCGCGAATGCCCTGCGATACGGTTACCGTATTGGCTTTCGATTGCTGTGAAATGCCGAGTGATACGGCAGCCTGGGCATTGGCCCTGGCCAGGTTCCGCTCGCTGGCAGCGCCCAGTTCCACCCTGGCCAGGTCACCAAGTCGCACCGGCTGGCCATCGGGTCCACGGCCGATCACCAGCGTCCTGAAATCTTCCACGGTATTGAGCCCGGTGGCCGTTCGCAGCGTGAACTCCCGCTGGGTCGATTCCAGCCTGCCTGCAGGCAGTTCGACGTTCTCGGCCCGCAATGCAGCTTCGACATCCTGCACTGTCATCGCGCGGGCGGCGAGAGCCTGCCGGTCCAGCCAGATGCGCATGGCATAGCGACGCTCGCCGCTGACCCGCACGCGGGCAACGCCCGGCACGGTCGAAAGCCGATCGGTGATGACACGCTCGGCATAGTCGGTCAGTTGCAGGGTGTTGAGACGATCGGATGTGAGGTTGAGCCACATGACCGAGCGCACGTCGGAATCCGCCTTCTGCACCTCGGGAGGATCCGAACCCTCCGGCAGGTTGTCGGCCATCCGTGAAACGCGATCGCGCACGTCGTTGGCAGCGGCATCGATGTCGCGATCCAGGTTGAATTCGATGGTGATGTCGGCCCGCTCGTCGCGGCTGGTCGAGGTCATGCGCTCGATACCGGCGATGCCTGCGACCCGATCCTCGATCAACTGGGTGATCTTCTTTTCCACCACCTCGGCCGAGGCGCCGCGGTAGTTCGCATCGACCGACACGACGGGCGGATCGATGTCGGGATATTCGCGTACAGGCAGTTGCTGGAACGCCAGGATGCCCAGCAGGCTCAACATCAAGCTGATGACAATCGCGAAGACCGGTCGTTTGACCGAGAGATCGGAGATGATCATGACTTACTCCTGTTCGCCGCGAGTCTGTCGCCGCTCGATGACCGAACCGTCGCGCAGCGACTGCGTCCCCTCGGTAACGAACTCTTCACCGGCTTCCAGGCCAGCCACGATCTCGACGCTGCCGGGCTGACGCGTACCAAGGGTGACTTCGCGTCGCATCACGGTGTCGCCGTCAACGATGTAGACATACTTGGAGCGATCCTCGGGAACGATGGCCTGTTCCGGCACGACGATGGACTCCCTGGGATTCTTCTCAAGGACGACAGTCATGAACATGCCTGGCCGCAGCCGGGCATCGACGTTCGGTACCTTGGCGCGCACGGTCACCGTGCGCGTGACGGGGTCGACACGCGAGCCCACGGCCACCACGGTGCCGGTGAATACCTCGTCGGGGTAGGCCGTGGTGCGGGCCGAGATCGGCAAACCGTTTTCCAGGGCGGCCAGGTAGGATTCCGGTACGGCGAAATCCAGCTGCATGGCAGAAATGTCGTCCAGCGTGGTGATGATGTCGCCCGGCGACACCAGGCTGCCAACGCTGACCTGCCTGAGACCGACCTTGCCGGCAAAGGGTGCTCGCAAGGTGTGATCGCGCAGGGCGGCCTGGCTGGCCTCGACACGCGCCCTGGCAGCTTCCACCTGGGCGCGCTGCTGGTCCACCTGGGAGACAGAAACGGCGCGCGACTGGATGAGTTCCTCGCTGCGCTTCAATTGCGTCTGCAGGTCGACGAGATCCGCCTGGGCGGCGGCAAGGTTGGCGCGCGCCTCGGAAGATTCCAGTTCTACCAGTACCTGCCCGGCGTCCACACGGGACGATTCTTCGAAGCCGATGCGTGTGACGACATTCGACACGCGCGCGGTGATGTCGATCGATTCACGTGCATTGGTCGTACCCACTGCTTCGATACGGTCGCTGATTTCACTGCGGCTGGCAGTCTCGGTAATCACAGGGATGGTGCGACTGCGGTAATCCCGGTCGGTCGCAGCCTGGTCGCAGCCTCCCACGCCTGCCAGCAGCACGAGCACCAGTCCAAGGCGGGTCATCGGCGAGCGCAGGTATCGATGGCTTGGCGGTGTACGCAGGTTTGTGGCCACATGCATGTCGTGAACTCCAGGCATCAAACGGGACCCCCGCCATGCCTGGCGGGTGAGTGATCATTCAGGGGAACACTGCCAGCGGCCGGGGTTATCGAGGATCGGCGGCGGCGCGTGTACAACTCTCGTCCAATAATAGTCCAATTACGAACAAAATTTCGAGTCCTGCCGGAAAACCGCGTGGCACGGCGCTTTCGCGGTTGCTAAAGTGTCGCCGGAATCCACGAAATGCGGGAAGGAGATTGCCGTGAAGTTGAAGATCCTGGTGCTGTTGTCCATCGCGCTGGTGCTGCCGGTGCATGCCGGGGAAGAGCGTTCCGGGCTCCTGTACGCGCTGGTCGACGTGCAGGACGGTGCAGCCAGCATTACCGAAGTTCACACCACTCTGCCGGACAGCATCGTCGAGAAGCTCGCGCCGGTCGTCCACAAGCGCGCTCTTGACGAAGCCGCGCTGAAGCAGACGGATGAAGCCACCGTTGCGGTCGGTATCGACTGGCGTGTCGTCACCCAGGACGGCAAGGAACAGATGGCTTTCGATTTCAGCAACTCGGAGAGCCTGCGGCTGGAATACGTCCAGCCTGAAACGCCACCTTCTGTCTACGGTGCGGCGACCACCGTGATTGCGGACATCACCGTCGGCATTTCCGCAACCGGTGAACTCGACCTGCTGGCCTGCAATGTCAACGAAGCACGATTCGGAGACGCCTGTACCAAGGTCCTGCTGGCGATGAAGCGCTGGGTATTCACGCCGAAGTTCGTCAACGGTGTCGGCAAGCCCAGCCGGGCGCGAATGAACATTCGATTCGATTTCTCGCGCTAGGCAGGAACCCCGGAAAGCAGAAAGGCCGGCGATCGCCGGCCTTTTTTATTGACTGGAGGACGCGCCGCTCAGCGGAAGGCGCGCATTTCATCAATGGCAATTGCCGCAATGTTGATGCGGTAGTCGAGCGGGTTGACCGTATCGACAATGGCCCACTTGTCTTCGCGCTTCTCCCGCATGCGATTCACGGCTGCGAGGTTGACCAGCTGGCGGGGCGCGAGGTTGCGACCATTGCTGTCCTTGAGGATCAGCACCAGCGGGGTCAGGCGGGAAGAAGGCAGGGTGGAGGCCACCATGCCAATGGCACCGGTATTCAACTTGACCACGCTGCCGACCGGGTAGATGCCGATGCAGCGAATGAATTCCTGGACCAGCGATTCACCGAAGCTGTCGGCGGCGTCTTTCCGCAGCTCGCTCATCGCGGCCGTCGGCTGCATGGCCGCGCGATAGCTTCGATCACTGGCCATGGCGTCATAGGCATCGGCAATGCCGACAATCCGTACATGCTCCGGAATCTCGTCGCCACGCAGGCCGTCAGGGTAGCCCGATCCATCGAGGCGCTCATGGTGCGAGCGAATGATTTCCCGCGCGACCTTGTCCAGCTCGTCCAGGTTCCTGAGACTGAACAGCCCGTCGACAGGATGGCGACGAACCACCTTGAACTCGGCTTCACCCAGGCGGGCACGAGAACTGATGATGTCGTTGGCGGGGCCAGTCAGGCCGATATCGTGCAGCATGGCGCCGAGCCCGATGCTGCGGATCATGTTTTCCGGCAGCCGCCGGTAGCGGGCGAAGGTCATCGACAGGATGGCGACATTGATGCAGTGCGACGCCGTCAGTTCGTCCTGTTCGCGCATCTTGGTCAGCCACATCGCGGCATTGGGATGCTCGCGAATGATGCGATCGAGATCCTCGACCACATCACGAACCGCGGCGCAATCGACGCGCTTGCCAAGGCGACGACGGTCGATGAGTTCGATCAGCCGAAGCTGGGCGCGACGATGCACGCCAATGACTTCACGAAAGCTCCGGGCGAACCGCCGCGGATCATTGGCGTCGACATCGCGAATGGCCGCCGGCCCTTGCGAGTCGTGTTCAGTATCGTCCACCTCCGCCGCAGGTGCAGCGTGGAAGGATCTGGGGATATAGGTCGATTGCTCGGCATCGACAATGACAAAGCTGCACAGGCTGCGCAGTGTCGCCAGGTCATCTTCGGAGTCGAGCAAGAAGCCCTGGAACAGGAACGGACTTTCCAGCCACGGCCGATCGAGCTCGGCAACAAACATGCCAAGCTCGAGATCTGCTATGTCGATGCGCCGCTTCATGTGTCGTTCCGCTTGCCTCGATGGCCCTCTGCTGCCATGCAACAGAAGGAGATTTCCGAGTGAATTATGTTACGTCGTCCGCCGCTATAAACTGCGACACGGGTCACGCATGTTCAATCAGGAGTACCCCGGGTGCAAGCAAAGCCTATAGTTACGGGGGTGGGGTGGTGTTTTTTTGGCCAAATCGTGACGGGGGTCACGTTGATGGCGGTATCGCCAGGTGGCCAATTCAAGCAACGGTGAGCCAATTGGCCCAATTTGCGCGCCATGTCAGGTGTTCAAGAGTGCCTGCGGCCCGCGTTTGCCGGTCCAGGACCGTATAGCAAGTGAGGGGGGGCAACATGGCCATCTATGAGAATATCCTGGGGACCGTCGGCAATACGCCGGTCATCAAGCTGAACCAACTGGCGCCGCCGGGCGTGAATGTTTACGTCAAGGCAGAGGCCTTCAATCCCATGTCCTCGGTGAAGGATCGCCTCGCACTGGGCGTGATCGAAGCCGCAGAGAAGAGTGGTGAGCTGAAGCCGGGCCAGACGGTGATCGAGGCCACTTCCGGCAATACCGGCATCGGCCTGGCGATGGTCTGCGCCGCCAAGGGGTATCCGCTGGTCATGGTCATGGCCGAGAATTTCAGCCTGGAGCGCCGCAAGCTGCTGCGTTTCCTCGGCGCCAAGGTGGTGCTGACGCCGGCCTCGGAAAAAGGCAGCGGCATGCTGAAGAAAGCCGAGGAGCTGGCCGAGATGAACGGCTGGTTCCTGACCCGCCAGTTCACCAACGAGGCCAACGCCGACATGCATTCGCGCACGACGGCTGTGGAAATCCTGGAAGACTTTGCCGACATCGGTCTCGACTGGTTCGTGACCGGCTTCGGCACCGGCGGCACGCTGAAGGGCATCTCCCGCGTGCTGAAGGAAAAGAGCCCGCGGACGAAGATCGCTGCCTGCGAGCCGGACAATTCCCAGACCTACGGCAGTGACATCGCGCAGAAGTACAAGGCCGATGGCAGCCACGATGGCTCGCATCCGAATTTCCGGCCACACCAGATCCAGGGTTGGGCGCCGGATTTCATTCCGAAGCTGGCTGAAGATGCGCGCAGCCTGGTCGACCGCATCGTGCCGGTGGATGGCGGCGAGTCCCTGCGCCGCTCACGCAACCTGGCGCGCAAGGAAGGCATTTTCTGCGGTATTTCGTCCGGCGCCACGCTGGCAGCCGCACTGGAAATCGCCAATGAATCGCCGGCCGGCACGAACATTCTCTGCATGCTGCCGGACACGGGCGAGCGGTATCTCTCGACCGTGTTGTTCGAAGGTATCGAAGAGGAAATGAACGAAGCCGAGCTGGAGATCTCGCGGTCCACGCCGAGTGCGCGTTTCGATGCACCGTCGTCCTCGCCGCCGACCCTGGCCAACATCACGCCGGACCAGCTGGATCCGGAAGCCGTCAAGCTGGTGGACGAATACCTGAACGAAAAGTCGCAGCCCATCGTGATGTTCTCGCACGAATGGTGCGAGTTCTCCTGGACGGTTCGGCGCGCCTTTGCCGCCTACGGCATTCCGTATCGAAGCATCGATCTCGATTCGGTCGCCTACCAGAAGGATGACCTGGGCCGGAAGATTCGCATGGTCATGCAGTCACGGACCAGGATGCCGACCATTCCGCAGATCTTTGTCGAGGGCGAGTTCATCGGCGGCTGCACCGAGACGCTGGACGCCATGAAGGCTGGCACCGTCCAGGCGGCCCTGAAGCGCAACGACATCGAGTTCGATGAAAGCGTGAACAAGGATCCGTACAGCTTCCTGCCGCACTGGCTGCACCCGCGCGCCAGCTGAGTCGCTGTCGCATAATGCCCGCAGGCCGCTTTGAACGGGTCTGCGGGTTTTTTCGTTTCCGCTTGTAAGGAATGCCAGGGCCGTGCGTCCAACGCAGTGACCCGAACAGGAGAAACAGGCAATGGCAGGAATCAGCGAAGCAGCATTCAAGGCCTGGGTGGCAGATCACCAGGGCCTGTTGTTGCATGTCGTGCGCGGCTTTGCCAATGAGAACGACCAGCCCGACCTGATGCAGGACGTGCTGGTCGCGATCTGGCGAGCCATGCCCAGGCATCGCGGCGAGTCCTCGCTGGACACTTTTCTCTACCGGGTTGCGCAGAACACGGCCATTTCCTGGCAACGCCGCGCGCGTGCGGTCCCGCAAACCGAAAGCCTGGATCCCGAACGCGAAGCGGCCGCACCGCCCTCGGAAAAACCCGAGCGAACCGCGGCACTGTATGCCGCGATCCGCCAGCTGCCGGAAATCGACCGTGCCCTGCTCCTGATGTACCTCGACGAGCATTCCTATCGCGACATGGCCGAATCGCTCGGCCTCAGCGAAACGAATGTCGGCGCCAGGCTTTCGCGCCTGCGCACGCGTCTTTCTCTCATGAACCAGGAGAAACAGGAATGATGAACGACATCCCGATGGAGTTGACCGACAAGGTGATTCGCCAGGAGCGTCGCCGCCAGCTGGCGCACCAGGTGCTGTTGACCTTTTTCCTCTTCATGGCCGGCGCCAGTGTGCTGTTCGGCATTGATGTGCTGATCTCCGGCAAGGTCTCGGTCATCAATGCGCTTGCCGGCTTCGGCAGCAGCGCCATTGCGCTCTTCGCCTTGCTGGGAATGTGGAAAACGCAACGGCGCGAGCGCATGGCGATGGAGGCCTTGTCGCTGGACAGTCACGCGGCGATCGAGCTGTCCATCGAAACGGCCGCGGATCATGGCCGCGCGCTGGCGAAAGCTCGGGGCTTCCTGCCGTTGCTGGCGGTGATTTTTGCCATGGCGATTGGCGGTTTGCTGCTCGATGCGAAGGTGTCAGTGACGCAGGCGAGCATCATGGCGATCGTGTTGCTCGCGCTGCACATCAATGTCTGGGTGGTGCTGGGCATGAAACTCGACGCCTGCCGACAACGGCATGCCGCACTCGAAGACCTCGCTGAGCAGTTCGATTGAGCTGGTAAATGAAAAGCCCCGCCTGGTCACGCGCCGGGCGGGGCTTTGCTTTGGTGGATTGTTCTCAGCCGAACAGCAGCCGGTCCGCGAATACGATAGCCGTCACGCCGATGCTGGACGTGAAGTAGGCTCCGAGGTTCGGTTTCCAGCCGATACCACGCCGCCGAGCCGCATCGATGGTCAGTGCCAGCAGCCCAAGCACGACTATGGCGGGCAAGGTCCAGGTGCCAAGTCCTGCGGCAATGCTCAGGCGCGCTTCGTCATTGGGGTTGCTGGCGCTGATCAGCATGGCGACCAATCGCATGAATACGGCGTAGTAAAGTGCGGCATACCAGAAGACATGCTTGTCCCTGCGCAGTTGCCACCAGGCGAACACGCCGACCAGGATGGTGAACAGGGGGCCTGCGGCGGTGACGATGTGCTGGGCCATTTCCGGTGGCTCGTCGATGGCGAATTTGACCGTGTTCAGCGTCATGATCATGTCGTAACCCTGCAAGGTCCCGGCCAGCCAGTGCGCGAGCTCGTGAAAGATGAACTGGAACGGAATGCTGGCCAGCAGGACCAGTTGGAAACGCCAGTTGATGTCGCGCATGAAATACCCTCCCCGAAAGACGTTAAACTAGCAGGGCAAAACGACTTGCGGAAGCAAACAGGCGAATCGAGGGCAGTAGATGAAAACTGAATTGATCACCAGCGTGCACGACGCGCTGCAAGGTGGCGGTGGGAATGGCGAACGTTACGAATACTCCGCGCGGCGACTCGGGCAGTTGCTGGGCCTGAAGAAAATCGGCTGCAACGTCTTCGAAGTGCCACCCGGCAAGCGCGCCTTTCCGTATCACGCCCATGCCGAGATCGAAGAGCTCTTTCTCGTCCTCGAAGGCGAGGGAACGCTGCGCCATGACGGCGCGGAACATGCGATCAAGGCCGGCGACATGATCGCCGCCCCGGTCGGCAGCGCGCACCAGATCATCAACACCTCCGATGCACCGATTCGCTACCTGGCCTTTTCCAGTGGCGAAAAGACCGATGTCGTGACTTATCCGGACTCCGGCAAGGTACTGGCATACACCGAAGGTTTCGGCGAACCGATGTTCCACATCACGCGCCAGGATGATGCGGTCGGTTACTACGAGGGCGAGGAGTAGGTGATGAGCGAAGAAGCCTTCGACGGTCGTTGCACCTGCGGCGAGATTCAATACCGTATGACCGACATGCCTCTGGTGGTGAATTGTTGCAGCTGCAGCTGGTGCCAGCGCGAGACGGGATCCGCCTTTGTCATCAACGCCATGATCGAGTCCGATCGAGTGGAATTGCTGAGCGGCAAGCCGGAGCTCGTCGATACACCGTCGGCCAGTGGCAAGGGGCAGAGAATCGCGCGCTGCCCCACCTGCAAGGTGGCGGTCTGGGGCCATTACGCCGGCGGTGGCGACAAGCTGGCCTTCGTTCGTGTCGGCACACTGGAGGATCCGGCGCGATTCCCGCCGGACGTGTACGTCTTTGCATCCACCAAGCTGCCCTGGGTCAGCTTCCCGGAAGGCGCCAGGGTGTACGACGAGTACTACAAGCGTGACGACGTCTGGTCGGAGAAATCCGTGGCAAGGATCAAGGCATTGTTCGCTAAGTGACCAGTCTAGAAATGACCAGCCTGGTTCGAGTGCTTGAGGTTCCGGCCCAGGAACTGCTGCAACTGCTTTGACGGTGGCGTGGCTCCGCCGCCGAAGTGCCTGTCGGCCGCCATTTCGATCAGCCAGGCATAGGCTTCAGAGTTCAGCTTTCCCCGCGGGCTGTGACCGGATTCTGGATCGATCAGCAACAGCGGTTTGTATTCCCTGTTCGCTTCAACCACGTAACGCACCAGGCTCTCTACCGCGACGCGGTCATCCTGCGCGCCTGCCCAGAGGTAGGTGGGCGTTTTCAAATTGGCCGCGTGGCTGATTGGCGCGTCGCGATGCATGCGCGCATGCCAGGCCGGCTCGCCATAAGGAACGTTGTAGCGCGGGAAGAGAACCTCGATCGGCGGGCCGTCGATTGGCAAGGCACTGCCACCTTCGATGGCAATGTCCTTCATGGTCCAGGCCATGTCGACCGGTGCCGCGCCCGGCACGGCAAAGGCGAAGCGCTCCGGATGATGCGTGATCGCCAGCAGGCTCGCGTAGCCACCGAAGGAATGCCCGATCACGGCCTGCCTGTCCGGATTGCCGATACCATTCGCGATCAAGTGATCCATGCCGGTGAGAATGTCATCGAGCACGCCGCTCTTGCCGAAGTTTCCCTCGGTTGCCTTCACGTAGTTCACGCCGTACCCGGTGGATGCGCGGAAGTTCGGTTTGAAGACGATGTAGCCGCGATTGGCGAGCAGGTAGGCGCCTGCATCCGAACTACCCGATGAGCGGCCGTAGGGTCCGCCATGTATCTGCGCGATCAAGGGCGCGCTGGCAAGGTCGATGCCCTTCGGAAGGAAGATGTAACCATGCAGCGCCATGCCATCCTTGCCGCGCCAGTGCACGGGCACGATGTCGGCGAGGTCCGCTGGCGGAATCTTGCCCATGCGCTCCTCTTTGAATAGCGGTGTCAGTTCCTGCTTGTCCGTATCGAACAGAAAGTAGCGATCGAACTGCCAGCCGCCGCGACCGGCACGCACCAGCCAGCGGCTGCCGTTGTTCGCGGGCATGATGTCCAGGTTCGTACCAGGCAAGGAATCCTGCAGTGACCCGATCAGTTTCTGCTGTTCCTCGGTGCGACCGTGCCATTCGATGCGGTCTGGCTCGTAGGCCATCGCGAGCCATTCCTTGCCACCGGCCTCGAAGATGATCGAGCGGGCATCCGCAATGCCGCGCGGATCACGATGCAGGATCTCCCAGCCGGGCTTCGATGTTCTGTAGCGTTGCAGGGTCTTCAGGTCACCGCCGTGGTGCGCCAGCATCCAGAGCGTTTCATCATCTTCATCGCGATGAAAGGCAACCGGAATGCAGCGTTCCGGCAAGGGGCAGCGCATCAGCTCGGTACGTTCCGTGCCATCTATACGCCAGGTCACGGTATCGAAGTCATCGCCGTCGTAGCCAGTCGCATAGCGAACCCTGCCATGGCGATCCAGCAGCGCATCGAGCAGAACTTTCCCGGTTTCGACGCTTGCCGTCACCTTTCCGCGGGTATCGATGCTGAGATAGCGATAACGCCAGGTACCATCGATCGCCACCTTTTCCGAGAGCAAGGCATGACCGGGGGCATGACTGTCGACCAGCTTGAATCGCTGGCGTCGCGATTCGTCAAAGCGAAAGATGCGTTGTCCATTTTCTTCCATTACGTCATGGATACCGATCCCGTCCGCTTGCACGAGCCAGAGATGACGGCTGTCGCCGGACCAGTGCACGCTGACATCGCGGGCGTCCTTCATCACGCGATGAGTGGCGCCGCTGTCGATGTGACGAATGAACAAGGAAATCTCCTGGTCGCTATCGCGCTTGAAGCTCAGGAAGGCCCCACCCGGTGACAAGGCCGGTTCGCGGACCTCGGGGCTTTGCAGGAAATCATCCCGCGCATGCATCGCGGCGCGCTCGGCTGCTTCTGCAGTTGCTTTCGCCGCTTGCAAGTCGACGTCCGCAGCATTCGCTACAAATGGCAGCAACAATAAACACAGGACAAGCCTCATGCTTCGAGCTCGCGCGGTTCCAGCAGCACCAGGCTCAGGAAGGCTGGCGGCCCGAGCAGCAGGCAGCTGGCCAGCCAGACTCGACGCCGCGATGCGTTCATGGTCGTGCCACGCGTCCACCACCAGGCCGCAGCCAGCGCCAGCAACATCGACAGCAAGGCAGCAACGACCAGCGTGCGGGACTTCGGCAGCGGCGTGACCAGCATGGGCCAGGTCAGGCCCTTGTCCAGTATGGCCTCGGGCAACGTCGTCACCGTCTCCAGCAGCGGCGATACCCACCAGTAGGTCCGTTGTATGACGGGGAAGTCGGCATTGATGTCGCGTTCGGCAACCATGCTGGCCTGGCCATCATTGTCGACCAGCATGACATATTGCCAGGGGTCATTGATGACACTGAACTGGTTGAAGCCGATCTGCCGCATGCCATTGCCGTAAACGAAAGACACCAGCCAGCCGTCCATCAGCTCCGCCAGCGTGACGTACTCGAGGTACTGCGGCCCGTCCGGCAGCGCGATTTCCCAGTCCGGCAACAAGGGCGGAATGTTTGCTGCTGCGCGCAGGTCCTCGCGCAACACGATCACTCGCTGGTTGGTCAGCAGGATGATGCGATTGAACTCGCGTTGCGGCAAACCGGTGAAGGATTCTCCCTGCCGCAACTCGTAGCGCAGCACCAGTGTTTCGGTGTCGCTGTCGATGCCATGCAGCGCGTGCGGTGTCAGCAGGTCGCCATGCTCGGCAACCACCGGCACGTGCTCGAAGGGCGTCGTGTCACCGGCACCTCCTCTGCCGAAAACGCCCTTGCTCGCGCCACTCTCCGGATTGCGACCGAGGAACAGCATGCGGTCGTGGCTGAAGCGCCAGTAGGTGTTGCGTTCCTTGTCGTACCAGTTGCTCGGCAGGTTCAGGCTGCTGAACTGGTGACGCACCGGGAAGCGCTGCAACCAGGGGCCGAATTGCAGCGGCTCCAGCAACGGCAGTTGCTCGCGCCAGTTTTCGGCACGCGGGTGCTCGCTCTTCTCGAGACCCCAGGCAATCTGCTCCGAGGGTTCGGCACGCTCGGTTTCGATCAGGCCACCGCGCGGCGGGTAATCGGTATTCAGCGGATCGGTGCCCAGCAGGATGCCGCCGCTGACAAGGACAAAACGCAGCACCATGATGCATAGCAGGAACAGGCCGATCTGCAGCGGCAGCGCGGTCAGCAGCAGCGTGGCGTTGTCCCGGATCGGTGCTTCGCGATTGGCGCGGAAGCTTTTCAGCGTGATCCATCCCAGCCAGGCCAGCGCGATGCCGACCGGCAGCAGCAATGCGAATACCGACACCATGTGCAGCGCCAGCAGCAGCGGCGCGAACAGCACGGCGATGGCGATGCGCGAGCGACTGACGCAAGCATGTGCTCCCGCGAGCCAGGCCATCATCGCAAACGCAAGAAGGAGCACGGGGTAGAAATAATGCCGCAGGTCGACAATGCGACTGGTGCCGACATCCGTCGCGATGACCATCGCTAGTACCGGTGCCACGATCACCAATGCGAGAACCAGAAGCGCTGACAGGGACAGCGCGGCGAAAATGCGTGACGTCGACAGGGGTCGGTGGATCAGCCAGGCCCACTGGCTGGCCTTGCGGTAACTGCCGACCTGCATGATCGCGAGTCCCAGGCCGAGCAGGGTATAGATGAAAAGGAACACGCCATGCAGGCTGGCGACATGCAGCAGGTCTTCGAGGCGATTGAAGAACATCAGCAGCAGCAGGTTGGCCACGCCGGCCGCAATGGCAATCCAGCGGAACCTACGCAGTTCGGAGATCAGGAGGTCCTTCACGATGCGACTCCTTTTGCAGGCCCGGTCTCTTGGGGCAAGGGACGGGCGTGATTGCGGGTCAGGAAGGCATTCACGGCGCGATCGAGATCGACCGGCCCCTGCCAGGCGCGACGCGCGCCTTTCTCTTCAAGCTTCGCGCCGAAGCTCTCGTCCTGGTCCAGCACGATGAAATGGAACAAGCCGTCGATCCGCTGCATCTGCAGCACGCCGGGCAGGAACTCGGCTCCTGACGTCTGGAACGGGAACTCGGCGATCCAGAGCGTGACGCGCTCGCAGAAATCATCCGGCTCCGACATGTGCATCAACTTGCCGCGCTCCATCACGATCAGGTTGTCGGCGAGGCGCTCTATTTCTTCCATCTGGTGGGAGCAGTAGATGATGGTGCAGTCGCTGTCTTCCATCGCCGCCAGCACGGCTTCGAGGAAGGCGCGCTTGGCGACCACGTCGAGCCCCAGCGTGGGTTCGTCGAGAATCAGTAGTTCCGGCGACTGCGCCATCGCCATCGCGAGATTCACGCCGGCGCGTTCGCCGCGCGACAGCTCGCGAATTCTCTGGTCGGGCTCGACATTGAAGTGCCCGACAATGCTGCGATAAAGCGCCTCGTTCCATTGCGGATACAGGCGACGCTGCATGCCGACCACTTCATTGATGCGCAACCAGGTCGGCAGGCTGTGTTCTTCGTTGACGAAACCGATGCGGCCGCGATCATGCTCGGTCAGGGATTCGCAATCCCGATCGAGAATGCGCGCACTGCCGCTGCTGGCCGACTGGAAGCCCAGCAGGATGCGAAACAGCGAGGTCTTGCCTGCGCCGTTGGCGCCGACGATGGCGTGAATGCGACCTTGCGGAATCTTCAGGTCGAGTGCATCCAGCGCCAGCTTCTTGCCATAGCGCAGCGTAAGTTGCTCGGTCTCTATGACATAGCGCGGTGCGCTGGGCGTCGTGGCCGCCTTCGGCGGCAGGACCTTGAGTTCGGGTGTGGACATGGACATGTTCCTTTTGTTCAAGCAGAGCGCTGGCCAAGCACCGGGGAGAGTTCGCTTTCGACGCGCGCCAGCACTTCGTCCGTGGAATAACCGAGGCCGATAACTTCGGCGGCAAAGCCATCGATGGCCTGGGCAAGGCGGCGTTCGCGTTCGTTCTCGGAATAGCGCTGCCGCACTTCGGCGACAAACAGGCCGAGGCCCTGGCGCGAATCCAGCCAGCCTTCGCTGCTGAGTTCGCTGTAGGCCTTGGCGATGGTGTTCGGATTGACGGTCAGCTGCTTGGCCAGGCCGCGCACGCTGGGCAGCTGGTCGCCGGCCTCGAGTTCGCCGCTGGCGATCAGGCGCCGCACGCCGTCGGTGATCTGGCGCGTGATGGGGCGCGGATCGGCCGCGCTGAGTTGCAGCATCAAGGGGACGGTTCGGGACATGGCTGAAGCCTCGCTGTTTATGCTGTACTAGGTGTATTGGTACAGTAAGATAGCGACCGATCAGCGAGCTGTCAACGTTCGAGTTTCAGGCAGGCATGAAAAACCCCGCCGGGGCGGGGTCCAGGAAGGCAGTCGGCTCCGGCTCAGCGCAGCAGCCACAGCCCCAGTGCGATCATCGCCGGCAGGCCCTGGATGAACAGGATCTTCACCCGTGCGGTGATGGCGCCGTAAACACCGGCCGCGATCACGCAGGCCAGCGAGAAGGTCACCAGCAGCGAGCCGGCCTCGCCGAGCCAGAGACCGATGAAAATGCCGGCCGCGAGGAAGCCGTTGTAAAGCCCCTGGTTTTTCGCCAGCACTTTCGAGGCCTCGGCCTGCTCGGGCTTCTGGCCGAAGACCTTCAGGCCATGCGGCCTGGTCCAGAGAAACATCTCCAGCACCAGGATGTAGACGTGCAGGAGTCCGACGAAGCCGACCATGGCGAGTGTCAGTGCATTCATTAGGGCTTCTCCACTGGGCCTGCGAGAAGCATAGCAGCCAAAATGGAAAGCCCCGCGTGAGCGGGGCTTTTGTTGAGCAGCGCTGTTGTCAGTCGCGCTTCAGCGCATACGGTCCGCTGCCGAGCAGGAACTGCGCCACGGCCAGCACGATCAGGTACACGGGGTATTCCCAGCCACCGCCTTCGGCCGAGAACACCCAGCCGTTGCCGATGTGCACCATCGTTGCGCCGATCATGATCGGCACCATGGCGAGCGAGGCCCAGCGGGTAAACACGCCGAGCAGGATCATGAAGCCGCCGACGGTTTCCATCAGGAAGACGACGTAGGCCAGCCAGCCGGGATAGCCGATCGACTGGAAGAAGCCCACCGTGCCGTCGAGGCCATAGGTGAAGTACTTGAGGATCAGGCCGTGCGCGATCAGCATCACGCCGAAGCTGATGCGCAACAGGACAATGCCGTATTCCGCGCGTTGTTCCTTGGTCATGGGTACCTCCATTGAATGAGTAGGTAACAACAAGCGTAGAACATCTTCCGGAAATTGACAGTCCGACCGCGAATCAAAATCCACCCCCGGTCCCGGCATCTCGACTAGGCTGAACAGGTGTGTTTAATGCAACGCAACACCTTTGGGGGATTACATGCTGATTCGATACATGAAGATCGTTCTCGTCGTTTTCGTCGGCCTGCAGGGCTTTTTGTATGTCGCGGGCAACACGGCCAACTGGGATGCCGCCGTGGGTGCGGTGGGCTATGTGCTCAGTCACCAGGAGAACGCCGTCTACAGCAACCAGATCTTTCCATCGATCACTTCGCCCGCGCTGGTAACGCTAGCGCTGATCTTCATCATCACCGGTGAATTCCTGGTCGGCGCCTTGTCGTTCAAGGGCGCCTGGGATCTCTGGAAAGTGCGCAAGGCGGGTGCCCTGGAATTCAACGGCGCCAAGACCTTCGCGGTTGCCGGGCCGGCCATGGCGATGATCGTCTGGTTCGGCGGCTTCGTCGTGATCGGTGGCGCGCTGTTCCAGATGTGGCAGTCGCCGGTCGGCGCAGGGTCGTTCGAAGGCGCGTTCATCTATGGCGGGGTGTCAGCCCTGGTCCTGCTGTTCGTGAGCCAGCCCGATAGCTGATACTTCCTGCTCCCGAACAAGCCCCGCTTGAGAGAGCGGGGCTTTTTCATGCCTGTCAGACAACGGGGCTGACCCTTTCTGCCGACTGTGTCAGGCTTCGATTCCAGTCATCGAACAACCAGCACAAGGTGGAACATGGGCAGCGCGAACGGGGGCAAGACACGTATCGGCATCAACGGCTTCGGGCGCATGGGGCGCCTGGCCCT
>JAWWBS010000053.1 GCA_033720895.1 Gammaproteobacteria bacterium | reverse complement strand
GGTTCCAGGTTCGAGTCCTGGTGGGCCCACCACTTCCGATCCACTTCTTGCGACGCAATATCAAGCGGGATTATGAGTCTGAAATGGCACATTGCAGCCTGCGGCTGCAGTGCACGGACGAGCTTCACTCGGGTTCCAGGTTCGAGTCCTGGTGGGCCCGCCAATAAATCGTCGCAAAAGATGTTTCGTTTGCGTCAGAAAGACTTTTCCGTTCCGCGTTACCCGCCTGGCCTAGCCCTTTCCCGGACTCTCCTTGAAGCGCAGCGAGCACCCGCGTAGCCTGTCAAGGACACGCTTTCCGAGTCTCCCACCTGTCAATATCCACCTCGGCTAGCTTCACTGATCCTGCTTTCCCTGCGAGGTGTTCCATGAAAAAGAATCCAGAAAAAGGTTTTGTTGCACTGCTTGGCTGGAGCCTGGCTGCCGTCGAGGCCGCCGAGAAATTCGATCGTCGCTATGTCGTGGTGGCGCCGGACTGGGCCGAGGACTACTGCAAGCAGCATGACATTCCTTACATCGCCTGGAACTTCGAGCGCCTGAACGAGCGGTCTTTCGAGATCGCCGAGAAACTCAAGGAGATGGGCGTCGATGTGACCATCCCGCTGTTCGAAGAAACGGTGGAATGGGCCGGTGCGATCAATTCGGTGCTGCTGGACAACCCGCGCATTCTCGGCCAGTCGATGCTGTTGCGCGACAAGTCCTTGATGAAGCGCCGCGCCCAGCTGGGGGGCATTCGTGTCGGCATTTTCGAAGAAGCCCACGACCGGGACGACGTCGTGCGCTTCCTGCGTCGCGTCAACCAGACACTGCTGAAGCTGGATGGCGACCCCAACGATCCGATTCACTTCAAGGCCTTCGACAAGGCCGGTTGCCTCGGCCACCGCATCATCCGCACGCCGGATGACGTCGACGCCATTCCGGACGAGGAATTTCCGGCATTGATCGAATCGCACCTGGACGGTTGGGAGTTCGCGGTCGAGGCCTGGATTCACAACGGCAAGATCCGCTTCCTGAACATTTCCGAGTACGTGCACCTTGGTTATTCCGTCCACGTACCCGCCTCGCCGGAGCTGGAAAAGCATCGCGACGAGATTCGCGTGCAGATCGAAAAGCTGATCAAGGTGTTCGATATCGAATTCGGCTTCCTGCACCCGGAATACTTTGTCACCAGTGACGGCGAGATGTACTTCGGCGAAGTCGCCTACCGCCCGCCGGGCTTCAAGGTCTTCGAGCTGCTCGAGCGCGCCTATGGCTTCAATGCCTACCAGGGCCTGATCCTGGCGTTCGATCCGAAGACGACCGAGGAAGAGATCACCGACTTCTTCCCCAAAGAGGTCGTCGATGCGAAGTGCTTCGCCGGCTGCTTCGGCGTCTACCCGCGCCGCCGTGTCGTCAACAAGCTGGAAATCCCGGAGGAAACCGAGAACCATCCCTACTTCGAATCCCACGAGCTGACGGCACCGCTGGAAGAGACTGTCACCAAGCGCACGGCGTTCGGCACCCACTGGGGACTGGTCTACTTCACCGGGGATGATGCGAAAGAAATGCACCGCATCCTCCTGCGGCAGGAAGAGCTCGATTTCTATGTATGATGCAGTCTGAAGCATGAGGATTCGGGCATGACATCGGACGAGAACCAGGCTGCACCTTCCACACCCCTGGAGGGCCTGCTGAAAAGGCTGGAAGAGGCCACCGCGGCGATGGCCTCGGCGCCCGAGTTCTCGAAGCCCGCCAAGCTCGGCCGCGTGCTGGATACGGCGCGGCGAGTAATGGCGCAGGAAGGTGGTTTTGCCGCAATCGAGCAGCGGATCCAGTCGCTGGAAGAAGCCGGCGTCTTCACCGGCTCCGACTGGGACAGCCCGCAGACGCTCGTCCCCTCGCTGACCAGCCACAGCCTGCGCAGCCCGGAGCCCGAGACGGTCGTCGTCGAGGTGCTCAGCGAGTTGCGCTTGCTGGCCGTTGCCAGCGGCAATTACCTGCATCCACTGATCTCGGCCGAGCAGTCGCACCATTACCTGACCCAGGCGCTGGCCATCAATCTCGCGATGCTGTTCACGCCACCCGGCGAAGCCGAACGCGTAACCCAGGGCAAGCTTGCCGGACTGCCGCGTGCCCTGCTCCAGTACCTGGCCGACCGTATCGGCTTCGAGCACATCATAGACAGCCTGATCGACGAGATCTGGCGCCTGCTCCGGCAACGGCCCATCCAGGTCGACTCCATCAAGCAGATGATCACGCAGATCGCCATCTGCCGCGCCAACCCGGACATCGAGCTTGGCTCGAGCGGTCGCGGGGCTGAACGCCTGGTCAGCGCCCTGTTCGGTCCCACGCGGGCTTCCCGTGACGATCCCGGCCTGGACGTCTACACGGAGCGCGTCGAGCATCTCGATGCCGGCGGGCTGCAAAGCGAAGCCACCGGTTTTGCCCGTTCGATGCACGACACCGGCGTCGTTTCGCCCTACCACGCGGTACTGCTTCGCTACCTCAGAAACAATTCGGATCACCTGCTGGCGGATGCGCTTGGCCTGTCCGCCACCGGGCGCGACTGCCTGCTCTGCTATCGCGAGCTGGTCATGGCGCTGATCGATGACAGCGTGTTCGCGGCCAGCGCCCAGTGCATTTACGGCCTGGCCAATCTTCTTGAACGCGGTGTGCTTTACCAGCCATCCGTCGCGCCAGCGCTTTGGCGCCAGCTGAGCCTGCCACTGTCACCGTGGTCGGAAGAACGATTGCGACTGGCGTTTGGCGACACGGTAACGCCGAGAACTCGCTTGCTCGAGGGCATCATCTCGATGCTGGGACAACCGCTGGGCGTCGGCCAGGGCAACAACCCGACCTGCCAGTCAGCACGCGCCCTGTCGATGTGGGCGAACAACGACCCGGATTACCTGCTGCAATTGCTGGCCTGGGCGGCACGTGACAACGAAGTCATCATTCACTTCGAAGGCAGGCCGGTGTCGTCGAAGAATTTCCTGGTCGATTCGGGCAAACCGCTGCCGCTCGACCTCGATCCTGTCTCCCTGCTGCTGGTTCCCCATCTCGATTACATCTACGAGGAAATGGGGACCATCTGCGAGATGCGCGAAGGCGATCCGCATCGCTGGATCAACCCGGAATTCCATGGCTGGTGGGTCGGCCGCGGCTTCAGGATCAATGTCGATGTGCCCACCGGTCAACTGGTCGATGTGGAAGATTTCCTTCGACATTTCTATGGCTACTACCACCCGCTCTACAACGGCAACCAGCCGTTGATCCATCCGCAACCGGCGGGCATCGCCGTCACCGACAGCGCGGCACGCTTCATCGGCTGGCATGCCATTACCATCCAGCGGGTCGCTTTCGACCCGACGCAGGTCATGCGGGTCTACTTCTTCAATCCGAACAACGACAGCCACCAGGACTGGGGAAATGATGTGAAGGTCAGCACCGCAGGCAACGGCGAGCTTTATGGCGAATCGTCGCTGCCGATCGACCAGTTCGCTTCGCGACTCTACATTTTCCATTTCGACCCACTGGAAGGTGGCAAGACAGCCGACGTCGAGATCGAAGAACTGGAGCGTGTCATCGGTTTCATTCATGGCAGCTGGGGCGCAGACCGCCTGCCACCCGAACCTTTGCAGGCCAGTGTCGCACCGAACCAGTCATCGACAGACCCCGAAGACCCCGGCAGGTGACAGCACATGATCGGTGATCGCGAAGTGACGGTGTTCTACGACGAACGCATGCTCGAGCACCGGCCCGACCCGAATCATCCGTTCATGCCCGGCCGCATGGATCGTCGCGTGCGTACCATCCTCGATGGCCTCGGTGTCAGCTGGGACTATCCCGAGCATCCGGGAAGGCTGACCGCCATCCGCGACCTGCTTGAACAGAAGCCAATCCCTGGTGTGCGGATCGAAGCTGGTGTTGCCGCCACTCGCAAGCAGCTGGCCCGCGTGCATACCACCTCCTACCTGGAAGCCATCTACGAACTGCGCGGCAAGGATGCCTGGCTGGATATCGATACCACCGCCGTATCGGCGGGCAGCGTCAAGGCCGCCGAACTGGCGGCCGGTACCGCAATTGCTGCCGTCGAAGCCGTGGTGTCCGGCCGGACACCGACTGCCTTCGCGCTGGTGCGTCCACCCGGGCATCATGCCGAGCCGGTTCGTGCGCGCGGCTTCTGCCTGTTCAACAACGTGGCGGTGGCTGCCGCACATGCACAGGCAAAACTCGGTTGCGAGCGAGTGCTGATCATTGACTGGGATGTGCATCATGGCAACGGCACCCAGGAGATCTTCTGGGCCGATCCGGACGTGATGCTCTTCGACACGCACGTCGCAGCGCCGTTCTACCCGGGCTCGGGCTTGCTGGAAGAAGTTGGCGGCGGCATGGGTGAAGGCACGACCGTCAATGTGCCGCTCCCGACGGGCGCTGGCGATGCGGCCATGATCAAGGCGTTCCGCGAAATACTCGTCCCCGCTGCGGAGCATTTCGATCCGGATCTCGTGCTGGTGTCGGCCGGCTTCGATCCACATCGCCTCGATATGGCGATGAACATGAGTTACGACGGTTTCTCGGCACTGACCGGGATCGTCATGGACATCGCCGAACGGCATTGTGATGGCCGCCTGGCGATGGTGCTGGAAGGCGGCTACAACCTGGAGTCCTTGTCGAACGGCGTCCACAGCGTGCTGGAAGTTCTCGCCGGCGGAACACCCGCAGAACCGACAGAGCCGGGAACAGAAGAAGTCGAGTACGCCGCGGAGTTCCACCGCAACGCGTTCCTGGCCGACTGACCGGCACCCGCCTGGTCAATAACCGCCGGGCCTCTTGCCTGCCTCGGTCACATGGCCAGTTGCCTGGCAGCGTCGGGCCGGGCGCCTCGAACCTGGATGGCTTCGTCGAGAAACTCGACAATGCTTGCCTGGACGCGAGCATTGTCCAGGATGCGTCGATGACCAAGACTCGCGGTCGCGATGAAGTCCTGCTCTGGCGCTGCCTCGCGAATCGCCTCGAAATGTGCAAAGGGCACTCGGTTGTCGTCACGGTCATGAATGACCAGCGCCTTGCCATCGAAGTTCGCCACGTTTTCCGCAGTCGAGAAGCTGTTGAAGTCCGCGTCGATCCATTCGGACAACAGGCTTGCCGTGCGCTCGATGATTCGTTCGGGCGCCTGGAGATGCCCCGCAACCATGCGCAACATGGTACTGCTGCGATCCGGCGGCGCGATCAGCACGAGCTTTCCCGCCTTCACAGGCGTGCCGTAGTGTGGCAGGTCTTCACGCGTGCTGGCCGCCGCCGCAAAGCCACCCAGCGAGTGGCCCAGCACGGCATGCCATTTCGGCACGCCGGCTGACAACATCCGGATCGCCACCAGCCATTGCTTCATGTGCGCCGTATTGCCGGCCGAGTCGCCATGTGCCGGCAAGTCCGGCGCCGTGACGTCGTAACCGGCTGCCAGGAGCACATCGATCAGCTCGCCGAGATTGGCAGCCTGGTCGGACCAGCCGTGCAACACCAGGACCCGGGGGCCGCGGTTTCGCCAGCGGTAGAAGGTGACGTTGCCAGAGATGCTGTTGATGGAGCCTCGCTCGGCGCTCTCCAGCAAGCGCTTGCCGGCCGTCGACTGCAGGCCATGTCGACCCGGCGTGGTGAACAGGCGGGCCAGCAGCCCTGCCGAAGTCCCCGGCATGAACCGCGCCAGGCCAGCAAAGTAGAATCTCAGCAAGCGAATCATGATCACCTCAGAAGTACTTGGTCACGCTGAACGACAGGAAGTCGTCCTGGCGAAAGCTGTAGAGCAACGACGTCATCTCGTCGGACTCGAACACCCTGGCCGTCAGGGCAACCTTCCAGCTGTTGCCGATGCGACGACTGGCTTCGACGGAATAGACCCGACCTTCCCCGTCGAGGTCGTGGAAGACGCCCGCCAGGATTTCGCTGCCGGCAACATCATTGAAGGCCAGGCGGCCGCCGATGAAAATGTCGTCTTCGAACGGTGACGTGGCATTGTCGCCGGCGTCATCGAACAGGTACTCGGCAATCACGCCCAGGTCGGCATCGCTGCCCTGGACGCCATAGAAGGAATATTCGAAGCCACCCGCCAGGCGAGTGTTGCGATCATCCAGCTGATCGCGACTGGCGACTTCCAGCTTCCAGAGCCAGCTGCCCTTGGTCGCCTGCAGGTCGACACTGGTCTGATCCAGCTGCGCATAGAAGGGCCTCAGTACCGCATTGCCGTCGCCATCCAGCCCGGGAATGAACAACGGTTCCCTTGCGGTTCCGCTGAAATGGGAAACACCGATATCCCAGTCGCCGATGAACTGGCTCCAGCGAATTGCAACGTCGACATGTTCGTCACCTTCCGAGTCTTCGTAAAGCGGGTCGTCGAGATACGGAATGAAGGGCCGCAGGCGCTGCTCGGATTCCGGCAAGCGGCGTTCACGGAAAACCGGCATCACGATGACATCGAAAGTGCCGAAATCCGAAAAGGTCGACCATTGCAGCATGGGCTGGCCAAGTCGGTCTTCGAGATCGATATCCTCGACCACGTCGGACTGGTTGACGATGTCGACCAGGTGCACGGATTCGGTAACGCCCCAGAAGATCTTGCGATAGCCAAAATAGAAATCGCTGTTGCCCACGGTCTGGCGCAGATACAGCTCCTCGACGTCGCCATCACTCCGGTCGAAGCCGGCATTGCCGTCGATGTAACGACCGACCGGCGTGATGACCAGCCGGGTGTCACCACCATTCCAGTCCTGGTAGTACTCCAGCTTGACCTTGAGCATGTGGTCGCTGGAGGCGAGCGTGCCATCGTTGCCGACCTGGCCCGGCCACGCTGGCGGCTCGACGAAGTAACGCGCCAGGTATTCGACTTCACCGGTCAGTTCCGAGGCGTTCGCCGCTGCGGAAAAACCGAGGCCAGCCGATACAGCGAGCAAGCCGGAGAATGCCAGCGCCCGCAGGCGCTGGTTGGTCTGCTTCTGTTCCATGTCAGCGAGCCTTCCTCAGGCTGTTCTGCGAGAAGTCGTTCTCCTCGAAGCCGTTGGCAAAGCTGTAATCGGTGAAGTTCAGCACCGTCGACTTGCCGGTCTGATGGTTCACCATTTCCATCCGGCTGGCACGCCAGTACTGGTCCAGGTACTGCTGGTAGTCATGGAAAGTCAGGGTCTTCAGCAGGGAGTCCTTGCGATCGTAGTAATCGATCTTCATCGGTCGGTATTCGGCCTGATCCAGCCATACCACCTGCCTGGAATAACCCGAGTTCTCGTCGACCGGATCGCGCTCGATGACAAAGTGCGCAACGCCATCGATCGTCTCGTCACGCAGGTACTTGTAGGTGTACTTCTCCGGCTCCTGGGAAGACAGGTCTTCGTAGGCGAACTCGCTGCCCATGAACGGACCCGACTTGTTGTTCGAGGAGATGCGCTTGACGCGCTTCAGCGCTGGCAGGTAGAGCCACTGGTCGTCCGGGCCGGACTTGTGCGTGTAGGACAGCAGGGCCGTACCTTCCACATCACGCGGCTGGTCGAAGATGATCAGCGTCCAGTCGCCGTCATCCTCTCGCTCCAGCGTCTTGTTGCGCAGCTTGCGAATCGACTCGTCGCCATTCTTGTTGCGCAGGATCATTTCCAGCGTTGCCTGGTTGTCGCCCCAGCCGGTGTCCCGGCGATCGCGCTCGAGCTCGATTTCCAGGCCTTTCTCTTCCGGTGTGGCGGCCAGTGCAAGCACCGGCGACAGCAACACGACAGACAGGAATGTCATCAGCATCTTCTTGTGCATGGGATTCGCTCCTCGTTCTTCGTTCATTCTTGGATTCACGGTAATGGTGTTCATGCGGTCTCGCCACTTTCAAGCGCCACTTCGCTGCGCTCCTTGTGCCCATCCAGCCAGATCAGCAGCGGCGGCAGCAGCAGGAAATCGACAACCAGGGCCAGCAGGATCGCGATCGATGTCAGCATGGCCATGGACGAGTTGATGGCGAAGCTCGACATTGCGAGCACGGCGAAGCCGGCCACCAGGATGATGGTCGTGACCACCAGCGCCACGCCGACGGACGAGAAGGCATAGCGAACCGCGGCTTCGGCGCCCAGGCCTTCCTCGCGCCGGGCGCGCAGGTACTTGGACAGGAAGTGCACCGAGTCATCGACGACGATACCCAGCGACATGCCGGTCACAACCGATACAGCCATGTTGATCTGGCCCACGAACATGCCCCAGACACCGAAGGCCAGCGCGGCCGGCAGCAGGTTGGGCAGCAAGCTGAGAGTGCCGAGGCTGAGGCTGCGCAGTGCGATAATCAGGATCAGTGCGATGACGAAGATACCGACGGTGGTACCCGTCAACATGCTCTTCACGTTGCGCTCGGAAATGTGGCTGAACATCACCGCCGGGCCCGATGCGTAGGAATGCATGCTCGGCGCATTGTCCAGCAGCCAGTTCTCGGCACGCGCCGCGACATCCTTGATGGCATTGCTGTCGATTTCCTTCAGCGTGGCCACCAGTTGCGTGGACGACTTGTCCAGGCTGACCTGGTTGTTCAGGTCGAGACCGAAGGGCAGCGAGAATTCGTACAGCAGCAGGTACTGGGCTGCCAGGTCACGCTGTTCAGGCAAGCGGTACCAGGACTCGTCGTCACCATGCATGGACTTGTTGAGGCGCTTGAAGGTGTCGGACATGCTGAGGACATGCGTCACCTCGGGCTGTTCGCGCAGCCAGTCCGTGAAGGCGCCAAGCCGGGCCAGGTACTCCGGATCGGCAATCGCACCCGTTTCGCCGGCCGGCAGCGAAAACTGCAACTGGTAGATACCGGTGAGGTTCTCGGTGGCGTAGTCGGAGTCGGTACGGAACTCGACACGGGTGTCGAAGTAACGCACGAACTCGTCCGACAGCTCGTTGTTGGGAATGAACGCAACAACGACAGCCGACACGGCGAACATCAGCAACGCCAGGCTCTTGCGACGGGCGACCACGAAATCACCCAGCTGCTCCATCTTGTCGTTGAACGCACTGCCACTGGCGCGTGCCTTGAGTGGCATCATCGACAGCACGGCGGGCAGCAGTGTGACGGAGAATATCCAGGCAGCCACCACGCCCATGGCCGTGATGTTGCCAAGGTCACGGAACGGCGGTGCATCCGAGAAGTTCATGGTCAGGAAGCCGACCGCGGTGGTCAGGCTGGTCAGGAATACCGGCTGCATGTTGAGGCGAATGCTGTAGATCAATGCCTCGTTGCGGGACATGCCCTTGCGCAAGCCGCCGAACATGGTAACCAGGATGTGCACGGCATCGGCCACTGCCAGCGTGGTAATGATGGTCGGTGCGGACGCCGATGGCGGGGTCAGGAAGATGCCGCTCCAGCCAGCCATGCCCATCGCCGTCACGACCGACGCCAGGATGACCAGCACCGTGGCAAACACGGCCGGGAAGGAACGCAGCAGCAAGAACATGGCCAGTATGATGATGGCGTACATCGCCGGCACCAGGGTCATGCTGTCGTTCATGCTCGATTCGAAGAACGCGTTGTTCAGCATGACGCTGCCAGTCAACTTGATATCGATGCCAGGATGATCAGCCAGCACCTGGTCGACGAGCTCGCGAGCCGCCGCAGCCGCTTCCGGCATTTCGGTCGGAGTCTTCTCCGGCATCTGGAAGGTGACAGCCACGCCGGCAACCTTCGAGTCCAGCGCCACCAGGCGATCGCGAAGCAGGGGTTCTGCCAGGGCAATCTGCCTGACTTCCTCGCGTTCGGCAGCGCTCATGGACGCCGGGTCTTCGACCAGGTCGGCGACCATCAGGTCGTCTTCCAGCGCTTCGGTGTGCTGGAAATTGGTCAGCGAATCGACGCGCATGGAATACGGCAGGGTCCAGGCGGCCTCGGTCAGTTCCTGCATCGCCACCAGGGTATCGGTGTCGAACACGTCACCGCTTTCCGGCGTGACGACGAAGATGATGATGTCATTCTTCACGTAGACGTTCTGCAGCTCCTCGAAGGCCTGCAGCTGCGGATTGTCCTGGCTGAAGAACACGCGGTAATCGTTCTTGAAGGCGAGATTCTGGGCGCCGTATCCGGCCGCCATTGCCAGCACGAGGCTGCCGAGTATGACCGGCCAGCGCCAGCGGATGATCCAGGCGCCGTACGACGCCAGCCAGCGGTCCAGTTTCCTGGCTAATTCATTCATGACTGCGTACCCCTACCCTTGTTTCGTTATGCATCGGCATACCAATCGGTATGTTTCAGCGTAAAAAAATGCGCCAGCGCGCGACTCGCAAGGAGTCATTGCTACTGGCGCAATCCGTTGCAGAACCGGACCAATGCCTTGATCGAGTCCTGGAAAACCGTGGGATCCTGCGAGCACTTCGCAAAACCCGTGCACCCTTCAAAGGTGGCGACAATGATGCGTGCGGTGTCGTCGGCATCGATGTCGTCGCGGACCTGGCCATTGGCCTGGCCGCGCTCCAGCGCGGAGCGCACACCGCGAATCCACTCGTCCAGCATCATCTTCAGGCGTTCGCGGAAGCCTTCATCGACGCCGGACATTTCCTGGACCAGGTTGTTCACCGGGCAGCCCAGGTTCACCTGCTCTTCGAAATCAGGGGAGCAGTGCCGTTCGAGGATGGCAACCAGCGCATCCACCGGATTCAGCTTCTCGTCCAGTACCGGCGACCAGATCTTGACGTATTCCGGCATGATCACTTCATCCAGCACCGCATAGCCGAGCGCGGCCTTGTTCGGGAAGTGATGGTAGAGCGCGCCCTTGGTGACACCGGTCCGCTTGAGGATGTTGTCCAGGCTGGCCTTGCGGAAGCCCTGGGCATGGATCTCCTCGAACGCCGCGGTCAGCAGGACCAGGCGCGTTTCATCCGGATTGCGTCGCTGTGCAGCTTGTGGGGACATTCACTCTCACCGTCCAATTACATACCGACTAGTATGTATGTTACCGGCGGATCCGTCAAGTTCCGATCCTGGATTTTTATCGGTAGGGCGACGCAACCAGGATGCGCTGCCCAACCTCCATAAAATCAATAATACTTTCAATAACTTGCGGATCGCTCACCAGGCCATGGTGACCCAGGCCCGTGGTCAGCAAGCGCTCGGCCAGGGGTTGGCCAGCCTGGATCGCGGCGAAATCCGCCAGTGGCACCCGCGTGTCCTCGGCGTCATGGACGCCCATCAACTGGCCCTTGAAATGCCTGACGGCCCGTGAGGCCGAGAAATGACCAATGGCCATGCGCAACCGCTGCCCCAGCAAGGCCTCGGCGCGAACCACGGTCTCGGCCGGCGCATGCAGACTGCTCGCCAGCTCGCCGAGCATGTCACTGGCCCTGTCCGGGCAGGCCAGCAGCACCAGGCGATGCGTGTTGAGCGCGGCGCCGTATTGCGGCAGGTCCTCGCGAATCGCCATGGCGGCTGCAAAGGCACCGTAACCGTGGCCGATGACGCAATTCCACCGTCCGGCCGATCGGCTGATCAAGCGCAAGGCAATGATCCACTCGCGAAATGATGCGGTACGACCCTCGGAGCTTCCATGTGCTGGCATGTCGGCAACGGTCACATCGTAACCCCGCGCCAGCAAGCCCGTCAGCAGCGGCGCCATGTCCAGGGCCTTCTTGCCCCAGCCATGTACCAGCATCAGTCGCGGCCCGCCCTGGCGCCAGCGATAGTAGCGAACCTTGCCATCGACGCCGTCGACCGCTCCGCATTCGGCCTGCTCCAGCAGTTCCTTTGCCTCGCTGGACAGGGCCGGTCGACTGGCCGGTGGCGTGACAAAGCGGCGAGCCAGTACATGACTGGCATACACGGGCAGCGCGCGGGCGAGAAAACGAAACCAGATTGAATGCAGGAACATGAGCAACCCCGAGAAGCCAACGACTCGGGAATCATGGCGTGGTATCTACCCCAAATGGCTCGGGGAAATCCCTAGTTTCTACCTTGAGGCCAACCAGCGATCGAGTTGATCAGCAAAGGCCTTGCGGTCTCTCTGGTCCAGGGCAGGCGGCCCACCGGTCTGCTCACCACTGGCGCGCAGGGTCTCCATGAAGTCCCGCATGGCCAGGCGGGCCCGGATAGTGTCCTCGGTGTAGCGCTCGCCACGCGGCGTGACGACGGCACAGCCTTTCTCGATCAGTTCCGCCGCCAGCGGAATGTCGGCGGTGATGACCAGGTCGCCGCTTGCGACCCGCTGCACGATTTCATTGTCGGCCACGTCGAATCCCGCGGGAACCTGCAGCAAGCGCACCTGCTTGAGGGGCGGAACCCGCATGGCATGGTTGGCCACCAGCGTCACGGCTATGCCGGTGCGCTCGGCGGCACGAAACAGGATGTCCTTGATGACACCGGGGCAGGCATCGGCGTCGACCCAGATCGCCGCACTCATCGCTCGACACCGTCGAGCTTGCGCCTGAGACCCGCTTTCACCAGCGGCCACTCACCGGCCAGGATGCTGAAGACCACGGTATCCCGCCAATGGCCATCGGGCATCAGGACATGCTGTCGCAGTACCCCCTCTTCGCTGGCACCGAGGCGGAGTATGGCCTGGCGCGACTGCTGGTTGCGGACATGGGTACGCAGCTCGATGCGGTTTGCGCCGAGCGATTCGAAGGCATGCTGGAGCATCAGGTACTTCATTTCCGTATTGACGCGCGTGCGCTGGTAACTGCCGGCAATGAAGGTGTAGCCGATTTCCAGCTGCCGGTTGGCCCTGTCGGCGCGACAATAGCGTGTCGAGCCGATGATCTTGCTGCTGCGCGGATCGACGATCACGAACGGCGAGCCGCTGCCGTCCGCAGCCATGCCAAGCGCAACATCGATATAGGCGTCGATGCTCTCGCGGGTGGGTATCAGCGTCACTGTCGATCGGAACAGCTCGCCATCGCGGCCAGCAGCCACCAGTGCATCCGCATGTTCCGGACGCAATGGCTCCAGCCGGACAGCCTCGCCCGTCAACGTGATCTCGGAAAATGCCTGCACCTTCGCACCTCTGCTCCGCAAGAAAAAATGCCGCCCCGGAGGGCGGCATCGAGTATAGGCAAGCTGCTTCGGCGCGTCAGGTTTTCAGTAGAAACCATGCAGCTGCACGAACAGCTCGCTCCGGTTGGCCAGGTCGTTGGCAGCAGGTCCGGAGTAGTCCCGCAGCCCGAGCCGTAGCTGCGTGAAAGCCAGCGGCGAGTACTCCCACACCAGGCTGATGCGCTCCTGCTCGTCACCGGAGACACCGTCATCCGGTTCGAACTGCTCGGCGGTCAGCTTCAGGTTGTGGCCGCGGCGTGCCTCCCAGTTGGCTTCCAGCAACCACGCCTGCTGTGCCGGCTCGCCGGCGACCGTTTCGTCATCGATGAAGTCGACTTCAGCCAGCCAGGTCACGCTGCCCGTGCGCACCGCTGCATGCAACGCTGACATCTGGCGATCACCCAGCTCGGTGTCGTTCAGATTGAGGGAGGCGCCCAGCCGCCAGCTGCCGAACAAGCGCTCGGTACGCGCACTGAACTGCTTGCCGGTATCGACCTCGGCACCACCTGCCGTGCCATTGCTCACGGCGAGCTGGGTCGACCAGGCAGCGGTTTCCCAACCCAGCTCCACGCCGCGGTCAGGCGTGGTCATGTTGATACCGCTGGCAGTTCGCACAAAGGCCGAATCGTCTTCGAGCCGCCAACCAAACGGCAGGTAGAACTGGCCCGCCTTCAGGTACCAGGCCTGGTCGGCAGTGCGCAGCCGCGCATAGGCCTCGCGATTCAGGCTGCCACCGGGACCGAGGTACTGGTCAATGTAGACATCGACGCGTCCCGGGACCGGCGAGAAGCCGAGGTAGACCCTCGCCTCCTCGAGCTCGAAGGCATTGCTGGTGTCGGCATTCGGCACGTCCTGCTGCACCGCCGATGCTCGCAGATTGCCCCCGGCTGCAAAGTACTCGCCCAGCTGGCCAGTCCAGGCAGCCTTGTCCGGCGCATGGGGCTCGACCGGCAAGCTGGTCTGCGCCCAGCTGTTGCCAAACGGCGTACGCATGCCGCCACCCGTCGCGTTGACATGACAGGTCCCGCACTTCAAGCCGGTCTTTGCCGCAAGGTACGGTTCGGCCTGTGCCGATCCGCAAGCCAGCAGCGTGACAGCGACGCCCAGCAGCAGCCGGTTCAATCCTTGAACACGCTTGCGCATCATTCGCTCCTTATCGAGAAGAGGGTCGTGTAATCCCCGCCAGCCTGGCCATCGCCATCACCGTCGATCAGGTAGCCGCGACGGTCCTTCAATGCGTAATCGCCCTGGCCTGCGAGTCGGATCAGGTAGTCGCCATCGCTCAATGGCTCCGCTGTCTGCAACTTCAGCACCGTCGGCTGCAACGACGTCAGTTGTACCTCGACGCCGGAAACGGCTTCCAGCTGGCCGGCATCGCTGTTCATGCGGAACAACTGCACACTGAACGCATCGACCGTCGTGGCATCGAGCTCGGCTTCGCTGAGCAGGATCATGGCCTGCGGTGAGGCCGACAGTTCACTGGCAGCAGGTGGCCAGGCGGCCATGAAGGTGGCCGGCTTGTCGCTCGGCTGGAACTTGTTGTTCTGTGCACCGTCGGTTACCCATTGCCGCATCGCATTGACCACGTCATCGGACAGGAAAGGCCCGCCACGCGGCATGCGTTCGCCCGATGCTGCCGTGCCTTCGATTTTCTGGATCAGGTAGCTGTTGTCCGGATCGCCGGGTTCGATGCGATCCAGCGACGGCACCTGGCTGCTGGCAACATTGACGGTCATACCGTAGGTCATGCCATCTTCGAGTCGCAAGCCCTCCGGTGCGGAAGCACCGACATGGCACTGGGTACAGATCGGGGTAAAGACATTTTCCTGGATGGACGTCAGCGTCGGATCGGGAACCGTGACACTGGTGGTATCGGTCATGGTGTCGTTATCGCTGCCGGAGGAGCCGCCACCGCCTCCGCAGGCAGTCAATGTCAGCAAGCCGCTTGTGAGGCAGGCGAGCAGGCAGGTTCTGTTGATACTGATCATGATGGTTTCCCCTCCTTCGGGCCATGGCCTTGCGGGACTCCGCAAGCAGGCTCGACATTACCGCCCGAGTTGGCGGTCTTCGTATCCGTTGATTCCCGGAGATGGAAGGAAGGTTCAATCGCCGACCGGATGCCGGGTCGGCGGTGGTCAGTCCGTGTCCTGCATGCGGGCGAGACCCGACAGCAACTCGGTACCCGGCAACTGCGGTTGCCGTTCGCGCAAACGTGCCAGCATGGCCGTCAGCTCGGCAGCCGCCAGCGAGCTGCCGGATTGCAAGCCGAACCGATCGCCAGGCAGCAGCGTCATCAACTGTTCACTGCGATCGACATGCTCGATCGCCAGCAAGCTGCCGGCAATCGAACCGGGGAACTGCTCGCGATGTTCACCGGCGACAACCAGCAGCTTGCCCTGCTCGACCAGGCGGCCAGCCAGTGCCTCCAGCAACGCATCCCGCGGTCCGACCAGGCTCAGGTTGACCACTGCCACATCGGCGGCGTGGGCTGCAGCCAGCGCCTTGGCCAGCGTGAAGGTGTTGCACGACGCATCTGCTCCGGCCTCTTCCCAGCAGGCACGCAACAGCAGCACGGTCGCATCAGGTGCAAGACCCGCCACGCCAAGTCGCGGCTGGCTGCTGGATGCCAGCAGGCCGACAATGGCCGTGCCGTGGCGTTCTGCGGGAAGGCTGTCCGGCGCGTGGTTGTCGACGAGATCGACAGCCCGGATGCGCGCATCGCTCAAGGCGGCGTGACCCAGGTCGGCGCCGGTATCGATGACCGCAATCGATATGCCACGGCCCGTGGCCGACCTGCTCGAGCCAGCGTCGTGCGCGCTTGCAAGCCCGTCACTCTTGCCGGCTGCGGCAGCCATGTGGAAAAGATGCATCGGCTGGACGTCGACACCGGGCATCGCGCCAAGTCTTGCTTGCACGTCGTCGCGTCGGTCGGCGGCAACACGCAGGACCAAGCAATCAATGCCAAGCGCATGGATCGGCCAGCGTGCTTCCAGTTCCGCACCGACATCGGCGGCCAGCAGGTTGGCCTGGCGTGCCGCCTTCGCATCTTGCTCGGCAGCCGAGGCTGGCAGGTAGCGAATCCTGCCCGAAGGTGCCAGGTTGGCAAGGGGCGATTCTGCAGGCAGGGGTTGCGTGACAATCAGGCGCAAGGGATCGGATGCCGCCAGCGTGTCGCTGGCATGCACCGGGCCGCATAGCAGCAGGCTGCAGAGCAGGGCCGGCAACCAGTTGAGAACAGAGGACCTAGTCATCGCCGGCCGCCTCGCG
>JAWWBS010000052.1 GCA_033720895.1 Gammaproteobacteria bacterium | reverse complement strand
TGCTCGGCTCGGGTATCGCCATGCCGGCAGACCAGAGCGAAGAAGAGACCTTCGAGACGGATGATTGCGATCCCTTGGAAGGCGAGTGCAACGAGCCCGGTGGGGTGCAGGGCCCATACTAAGGCCCTGTCACCACTGAGCGCGTTAACTGGTTGAAAATATTGGGGAAACCTGGGCTCTGAAATTGTGACTTGGGTCTAGGTTCCCCATGATTTTCGGCGCTAGGCTGTCAGCATGTCTCGTACAGATGGAATACGATCATGGGTATAAAGACGGCCATTCGCGGCAGCGTGCGCAGTGTCATGGGGCGCAAACTGACCTTGTCGCTGGGTAGCGAGCAGCACGAGTTCGACGCACCGGAGGATCTCAAGGACTTCCTCAAGGGCCGCGCGCAGATCAGCGCATCGACCCTTTCCCGCTTGAAGGATTTTCCGGCCCAGCGTCTCGATCACGAGCGTGCCAAGACCTCGCGGCTCTACAAGGCCGTGCTCGGACTTCTGCTCCAGGTGGTCGAGAATCGCATGCCCATGGACATGCTCTGGCGAGAAATGGATATCGATGTATTGCCCGACGAGCGCCAGTGGCCGGCCATCCTGTTTGCCATTTCCAGTTCCGATGATTTCGACGAGTCGGCCAAGCGCGAATCGGTCGAACGTTTTGTAGAATACCTGCGCCAGCGCAAGGCGCTGCTCGATCGACTGATCGAAGTTGCCGCCAGCGATACGCCGGACCCCCTGGCAACGGCCGAGATCGAATCCATGGTCGCCGAAGGTGCGCCGATGGAAGCCGAGCCTGATGGCGACGAGGACGATACGGCAGCGGCCATGACCCGCAGCCGTGACTACCGTCGCATGCCGGGCGAACGGGAAATCATCGTTCACATGAAGGAAGGGGACCAGTTGCCTGTCTACCTGGCACGCTGGAAGATCCTGCTTCGTTATACCGATGGCAATCTCTATTTCGAGGAAGACGGAGTCCAGCTTCCCATGGAGAGCGAGCGCACGACCATTGGCCGCTCCAGCCAGGCAACGGTCGCACTGACCGGAGCGCCGATGGATGTGTCGCGTACCCACCTGGTGGTGGCCTGGAAGGGCGATGGCCGAATCGGCCTGACTGACGTCTCCAGCAAGGGCACCTGGTTGCCCGGGTCGGTGCTGGACGAGGCCATGACGGCAGCCTGAGCATCAGCTTCAAGCATTAAAAAACCCGGGTATGACCCGGGTTTTTTTTGGCAACCGCCTAGAGATCAGGCAGCCAGGGCAGCTTTTACCTTTGCCAGTTGCTCCTTCAGCTCGGCCGGGACGCGCTGACCGAAGCTTTCGACATACTCGCTGATGGCCGCCACTTCCTGTTGCCATTCCGCCTTGTCGATCGACAGCAAGGATTCCAGCGTAGCGGCATCGATATCCAGGCCTGCCGTATCCAGCGCACCCTTGGCAGGAAGCTTGCCGATGGGCGAATCCACGGCTTCGGCCTTGCCAGCCGTGCGGTCGAGAATCCAGCGCAACACGCGCAGGTTTTCGCCGAAGCCCGGCCAGGTGAACTTGCCATTGTCATCCTGGCGGAACCAGTTGACGTGGAAGATGCCCGGCATCTTGTCGGACTTCTTGCCCATGGCGAGCCAATGGCCCCAGTAGTCGGCGAAGTTGTAGCCACAGAAGGGCTTCATGGCCATCGGGTCACGGCGGACCACGCCGACAGCACCGGTAGCAGCGGCGGTGGTTTCCGAAGCCACACCGGCGGCAACCAGTACGCCATGGTTCCAGTCATTGGCTTCGTACACGAGCGGCGCGACCGACTTGCGGCGACCACCGAAAATGATGGCCGAGATCGGCACGCCACGCGGATCTTCCGATTCCGGTGCGTAGCAGGGATTCTGCTTCGCCGAGACGGTAAAGCGCGAGTTCGGATGGGCCGCAGGGCCTTCGCCGTCATACGGATTGCCTTTCCAGTCGACGGTCGGCGTGTTCTTCTTGCGGCCTTCCCACCAGGGTTCGCGATCGTCGGTGGTCGCGACATTGGTGAAAATCGTGTCGTGGGTGATCATGTCGAAGGCGTTCTTGTTGGTCGCACGGTTGGTGCCCGGCACCACGCCGAAGTAACCGGCCTCGGGGTTGATGGCCCGCAGCTGGCCTTCATCATCGAAGTGCAGCCAGGCGATGTCGTCGCCAACCGTCCAGATCTTCCAGCCCTTGTGAGACTCCGGCGGAATCAGCATGGCGAGGTTGGTCTTGCCGCAGGCCGACGGGAATGCAGCAGCCACGTACTTCTTTTCGCCCTCGGGGCTTTCCAGGCCGACGATCAGCATGTGCTCGGCCAGCCAGCCTTCCTGTCGCGCCTGGTAGGAGGCGATGCGCAGGGCATGGCATTTCTTGCCGAGCAGGGCATTGCCACCGTAGCCGGAGCCGATCGACTTGATGGTCAGCTCTTCCGGGAAGTGCATGATGAAGCGCTTTTCCGGATCCAGGTCGCCGGTGGAGTGCAGACCCTTGACGAAGCTGCCGTCCTTCTCGATGCGGGCAAGGGCCTTGTCACCGGCACGTGTCATCAGGTGCATGTTGACGACCACGTAAGGGCTGTCGGTGATCTCCACGCCGCAGCGGGCATAGGGTGAATCGATCGGACCCATGCAGTAGGGGATGACGTACATGGTGCGACCCTGCATGCAGCCGTCGAACAAGGCATCGATCTTGTCGTGCGCCTCGCTGGGTGCCATCCAGTGGTTGTTCGGGCCGGCATCTTCCTGCTCGCTGGTGCACACAAAGGTCAGGTGCTCGACGCGAGCCACGTCGTTGGGGTCGGAACGATGCAGGTAGCAGTTCGGGTAGGTTTCCTCGTTGAGCGTCTCGAGGGTACCGTCGGCCAGCATCTGCTCGATCAGCTCCTGGTACTCGGCCTCCGAGCCATTGCACCAGCGGATCGTGTCGGGCTTGGTCAGCTGGGCAATACTCTCCACCCAGGCGGCGAGCTCGGCATTCTTCGTAGTCATTTCAACCCCTAGTTCCGGCCGGAAGTCGGCCAATTTCATACCGGAAGCCGCAGGCAATGGTCGCCAGCGGCTGCGAAGCGCGCCATTATACCTGCCCCAATCGAGAAATCGGACCCCCGGAGGCCATTTTCCATGGCGCGCTGGTGTACTCTTGCAGACTGACGCGGGGGGCGTGATCCGTGTCCCGGAATTTGTCGAATAATGTCGACTAAACTATTGTAATAGCTGAATATTTGCCCAGGAGGGGAGACATGGGTGAGCGGACAGTGCAGGAAGTGCTCAAGCGCCGCAGCGATGAGACCATTCGCAAGCTTGAGGCCATGCGCAACAAGGGCAAGCCAAGGAAAAAGCGGGGCAGTGGCTGGAAGGGCTTCATCCTGTTCCTGGTGGTCGTGCTTTTGCTGGCCGGACTCGGCTGGGCTGGCTGGCTCGGTTACAGCGCCAAGGAAGCCTTCGCTGCGCATCGCTGGGACCAGCCTGCACGTGTATACGCCCGTGCGCTGGAACTCTACCCGGATCAGCAGATTTCCCGTGCTGCGGTCATTCGTGAACTGGAACGCCTGGGCTACCGTCAGGTCGAGGTTCCGGATCGCGAAGGCAGCTATTCCACCTTCAGTAACGGCCTGCGCCTGGTCACCCGCGGTTTCGTCTTCTGGGATGGCACCCAGGACAGCCGCGAGGTCAGCCTGCAGTTTTCCGGTGACCGGCTTGCCAGCATTAAGGATACGGGGCGGAACGACCAGGTCGTCCTGTTGCGCCTGGACCCCCCTCTGATCGGCAACATCTTCCCGGCCAGTGGCGAGGATCGCATCGTCACCAGTGTCGACGAAGTGCCCCAGTTGCTCGTCGACATGCTGCTCGCGGTCGAGGATCGTCGCTACTACGAACACGCAGGGGTGGATCCGAAGTCGGTGCTGCGTGCTGCCGCGGTGAACATCGAGGCAGGGCAGATCGACCAGGGCGGCAGCACCATTACCCAGCAGCTGGTGAAGAATTTCTACCTGACACCGGAACGTAGCTTCGTGCGCAAGGCAAACGAAGCCGTGATGGCCTTTGCGATCGAAATGTTCCATTCGAAGAAGGACATTCTGTCGGCCTACCTGAACGAGGTCTATCTCGGCCAGGATGGCCAGCGGGCGATCCATGGCTTCGGCCTGGCAAGCCATTTCTGGTTTCAGCGACCCATCCAGGAACTGGAGCCTCACCAGATGGCCCTGTTGGTCGGCATGATTCGCGGGCCGGCCGCTTATGATCCGCGTCGCAACGCCGAGCGCGCCCGCGAACGGCGCAACCAGGTGCTGGATATTGCCGTCGACCAGGGCGTTCTCGAGGATGCCGCTGCGCGTGCCGCCCGGGAGAAGCCACTGGGTGTCACCCAGGATGCCCCGGCTGGTACCAGTTACTACCCGGCATTCATGGACCTGGTGAAGGAACAGCTGGCCGCGCTTTATAACGAAGGCGAACTCACTCGTGCCGGCTTGAAGATCTTCTCCACCCTCGATCCCGACATCCAGCTCGAGGCCGAACAGGCGCTTGATGGTCAGTTGACCAGCATCGAGCGTTCACGTGGCCTGCCGGCAGGGAGCCTCGAGGGTGCAGTGGTGGTTACCGGTCTCGATGGTGCGGAAGTCAGGGCCGTGGTTGGAGGTCGCGATGCGCGCTTTGCAGGTTTCAATCGTGCCCTGTCGGCGGTTCGTCCGATCGGCTCGTTGATGAAACCGGTGGTCTACCTGTCGGCGTTCAACCAGCCGAATCGTTTCTCGCTGGCAACACTGGTGGAGGACCAGCCGCTGGAAGTCGAGTTGCCGGATGGCAAGGTCTGGAAGCCCGAGAATTACAAGGGCGAGTACCATGGCACGGTTCCCATCTACTCGGCACTGGTCAATTCCTACAACATCCCGACGGTCAAGGTCGGCCTCGGGGTCGGCGTCGAAGAGGTGATACGCAACCTCCAGCTGCTGGGCTTCGGAAGGCGACCGACGGCTTATCCCTCCTTGCTGCTGGGTGCCGTAACCATGACCCCGATGGAAGTGGCGCAGATCTACAACACGCTGGCCGTTGGTGGTTTCCGCACGCCGTTGCGTGCCATTCGCGAGGTCATCGGTCCGGACGGCCAGCCCCTGACGCGCTACGATCTCGAGGTCAAGGAATCCACCGACATGGCGGCGACCTACGTGGTCAATCGGGCCTTGCAATGGGTGACACGCGAAGGAACGGCCCGCAGCGCTGCGCAACTGCCGTTCGGCGTTGCTGGCAAGACCGGCACCACCAACGACTACCGCGACAGCTGGTTTGCGGGTTATTCGGGCGATCAGCTCAGCGTGGTCTGGGTGGGCCGCGATGACAACGAACCGTCCAACCTGACCGGTGCCAGTGGTGCCTTGCCGGTCTGGATTCGTTTGATGCGCAACATTGCCGCCGAGTCGTATCGCCCGGTCAAGCCCGACAATGTCGAAGAAGTGCTGGTCGACATGCGTTCCTGGCAACGCGCCTCCGAAGGGTGCAATACGGCCAGGCGCCTGCCCTTCGTCGAGGGTTCTGCGCCTGACAACGAACCGGCCTGTGGCGGCAATCTCGTCGACAAGATGAAGAGCGTGTTCCAGTGATGTTGTCTGGATTGCGTGGTGGCCTGTTGCTGCTGGTGATTGCACTGGCTGGCTGTGCCAGCAGCCCGCCGGTCGACGACGGCCAGGGCAGTGACGATTTCTACCAGGGTGGCAGTGCCGACCTGGCCGAACGGCCACAGAACCCGGCGGTCATTGCCTTGCTGGAAGAGGCCAACCGCCAGCAACAGGCGGGCAATCCCGATCTCGCGTCGTCAGCTGTCGAGCGTGCCCTGCGGATAGCACCACGCGATCCGCGCATACGCTTGCGCCTCGGCTGGCTGCGGCTGGAACAGGATGATCCCTTCCAGGCGAAGGAGTTTGCCCGACTGGCTTACGTTCATGCGGCAGGCAACGAGGAGATGCAGGCCGAGGCCTGGGATCTCATTGCAGCGGCAGAAACCCGGATCGGCAACCAGCAGGAGGCCGAGCTAGCCAGGCAGGAGGCCGCACGCCTGCGCGACTGATGAACGTGTCCCCTGACAAGTCACAACCGGCCGGAATGTCGGAGCAGGCGCCGGTGTCCGCTGCAATGGACAGCTGGTTCGCGACCGGTGGCGAGCTCGAACGTTGCATCGAGGGCTTCCGCGCCCGGGAGCAACAGCGGGTGCTGGCGGGTGCCGTGGCGGCTGCCATCGACGAATCACAGGTGCTCGTGGCGGAAGCGGGGACAGGTGTCGGCAAGACCTTTGCCTACCTGGTGCCAGCGCTGTTGTCCGGCAAGCAGGTCATCATTTCCACCGGTACCCGGCACCTGCAGGACCAGCTTTACCATCGCGACCTGCCGGCGGTCCAAGCGGCCACTGGTCGTCCTGTCGACGTGGCCCTGCTGAAAGGTCGTGCCAATTACCTGTGCCTGCATCGACTCGACATCGCGCGCGAGGAAGCCTCGGTGTCTTCGCGCCGCGACATGTCGCAGCTGGAACGCGTTGCACGCTTCGGCAACGAAACCGGCAGTGGAGATCTCGCCGAGCTGGTGGAGCTGGCCGAGGATTCTCCGCTCCGCCCGCGAATCACGTCGACCAGTGAAAACTGCCTTGGCAGTGAATGCCCCCTCTACAACGACTGTTTTGTCGTGAAGGCGCGCCGGCGTGCCCAGGAAGCGGATGTCGTGGTGGTGAATCACCATTTGCTGCTGGCCGACATGGTCCTGAAGGAAGAAGGTTTCGGGGAGCTCCTGCCCGGTGCCGATGCCGTCATCATCGACGAGGCGCACCAGTTGCCGGAGCTGGCGTCGAATTATTTCGGCAGTGCCGTGTCCAGTCGCCAGCTGGTCGGCCTGGCACGCGATACCCTGGCGGAGGCCTTGAAGGTCGCGAGTGATACCAACCAGCTTGGCGACCGGGCACGACAGCTGGAATTCCGTGCCAGCGACCTGAAGCTGCGACTTGGCGAGGACATCGGTCGGTTTTCCTGGCGCGAAGGTCGGTCTCGACAGGGCGTCGAGGCAGCACTGGAAGCATTGCAGACCGCGCTGGCGGAGTTTCGCGAAGTGACGGCAACGCTGGCCGCAGAGTCGCGAGGCCTGGAGAACTGCCACGAGCGAGCCGAACTGGCACAGGCACGCCTCGACCAGCTCGATGCAGCCGATGCACCGGGCATGATTCGCTGGGCCGAGCTGACACGCCGGCACTTCATCCTGCACGCCACACCGGTCGATCCGGCCGAACAATTGCAGCAGCAGGTCTATGCACGCCCGACGGCCTGGATATTCACGTCCGCGACCCTGTCGGTCGGCAGGAACGTGAAGCATTTCATCGAGCGCATGGGGCTGGACGAGCCGCGTGTCGAGTTGCTCGACAGTCCCTTCGACTATGCCAACAACGCCTTGCTGTTCGTGCCGCAGGGCTTGCCGGCACCCAGCGACCCGGGCTTCACGCGTGCCGTGGCGCGCCAGGCCTTGCCGCTGATTCGTGCTTCGCGGGGCAGGGCCTTCGTGCTGTTTACCAGCCACCGCGCGCTGCGGGAAGCAGCCGGGCTGTTGCAGGATCACATCGACTACCCCTTGCTGGTACAGGGCGACATGCCAAAAGCGCACTTGCTGGAACGTTTCCGCCAGGCGGGCGACGCCGTGTTGCTGGGTACCGGCAGTTTCTGGGAGGGCGTGGATGTGCGCGGCGCCGCGCTCAGCCTGGTCATCATCGACAAGCTGCCGTTTGCCATGCCGGGCGATCCGGTGCTGCAGGCACGGCTTGATGCGGTGCGCGCCAGGGGCGGCAATCCCTTCATGGATTACCAGGTGCCGCAAGCAGTGATCGGCCTGAAGCAGGGCTTCGGTCGGCTGATACGCGATGTCACCGACACGGGCGTGATGGTGATCTGCGACAATCGTCTCTACGGCAAGTCCTATGGCAAGGTGTTTCTGGACAGCCTGCCGGATATCAGTATTACCCGTGATGCCTCGACCACCTTGCGATTCCTGAACGAGTTGTCCTGATGAACATGCAGACGAATTCCCATCAAACCGTGCTTGGACTCGACATGTCGACCGAGATCACGACGGTGGCCTTGCAGCTGCCGACGGGCGAGCTGCAACAGGCGTCGCTCGAAGGCCCGCGGCCCTCGCGCGACGTGCTGAAGGAGGCCGAGCGCCTGCTGCAGGACGCCGGTGTGCGCTTGTCCGATGTGGAGGCGCTGGCCTTCGGGCGAGGTCCCGGTGCCTTTACCGGGCTGCGGGTGGCGGCCGGGATCGCGCAGGGCCTGGCACTGGGACTCGACATACCCTTGTTGCCGGTATCCAGCTTGCAGGCGCTGGCCTGGCGCGTGTTCCTGGAGTCCGGCGAAGCGCGTGTCGTGGCGGCGCTGGATGCACGCATGAACGAGATTTACTGGGCGGCTTTCGAATGCAGCGAGCAGGGTATCGAGACCGTTGCCGAGGAATCGCTGGCCATGCCCACGGCCTTGCGCTGGCCGGCAGGCCGGGGCGACGACTGGGTGGCTGCGGGGCCGGGATTTGCCGCCTATGACGCCTTGCGTGATCTGGCTGCAAGGCACGGCAAGGGCCCGGCCATGGACGCCATCCGGCCTGATGCGCAGCATGTCATTGCCTGCAGCCGATTCGTGGCGGCGGTTCCCGTGGAAGAGGGAATCCCGGTTTACCTGCGCGATGAAGTCGCGTGGAAGAAAGCCTGACAGGACTGGCAGGGCTGTCACCAAACTGTCATGTTCGGATGCTGTAATGCTTTGCGGGTTTGACTGGCAAGGGTCCCGATGAGCGAAAAGATCATACTGGTAGTCGAGGATGAAGCCGCCATTCGTGAAATGGTGGGCTTCAGCCTGCGCAAGGCGGGCTTCGCGGTCAGCGAGGCGGCGGAATGTGCGGAAGGGCGCCAGCGCATTGCAGAACATCTGCCTGACCTGATCCTGCTTGATTGGATGCTGCCCGACATCAGCGGCATCGAGTTTGCGCGCTCATTGAAGCGTGACGAGCTGACGCGCGAGATCCCGATCATCATGCTGACCGCTCGCGCGGAAGAAGATGACAAGGTTCGCGGCCTGGAAAGCGGTGTGGATGACTACATCACCAAGCCGTTTTCCGCACGTGAACTGGTGGCGCGCATCAAGGCCGTGCTGCGGCGCGTGTCGCCGGAAGGCGACGCCGACGTCCTGGCAGCCGGAAAACTTTCCATGAACGTGGCCAGTCACCGGGTCAGCGCCGATGGCGAGGCGGTCGAGCTCGGTCCCACCGAGTTCAAGTTGTTGCGCTTCTTCCTCGGGCACGTCGGTCGTGTCTACAGTCGCAGCCAGCTGCTGGACCGGGTCTGGGGCGGCAATGTCTATGTCGAGGAGCGCACCGTGGATGTGCACATCCGTCGCCTGCGCAAGGCGCTGACGCCGTCCGGCTGCCATGAATACATCCAGACGGTTCGCGGCGCAGGCTATCGTTTCTCGGTGGAGTGAGCCCGGCACGCTCTCGCCAGCCATGAATCATTCTTGAGGACGCCACATGCAGGAAAGCAGGGTCAGGGAACTGTTTCGCCTTGCCGGCCTGTTGCTGGCGGGCCTGGTGCTGGGAGCCATGTATGGCTCGGCACTGGCCGGCCTGCTGCTGGCCCTGCTGCTGTACCTGGGCTGGATGCTTTTCTGGCTGTTCCGGTTGGAGCACTGGCTGATCCATGATCGCCGGGCCATGCCGCCCGAGGCGGCCGGGATCTGGGGCGATGTCTTCTACCAGCTGTATCGTCACTTCCGCAAGAATCGTCGTCGCAAGCAACGCATCGCCCGCCTGATACGCGCATTCCGTGATTCCACCTCCGCGATGCCGGATGGCGCCGTGCTGCTGAATCGCAGCTGGCAGATCCTCTGGTTGAACGATGCCGCTGCCCGCCTGCTGGGGCTGGATCCCGGCCAGGACGTCGGGCAGCGGGTGGCGAACCTGCTGCGCAATCCACTGTTCGTTCGCTACCTGGTCGAAGGCGACTTTTCCCGATCGCTGGAACTGCCGTCGCCGCTGGATGACGAGCAGCAGTTGTCCCTGCAGATTTCAGCCTACGGGGACGGCCAGCGGCTGATGCTGATCCGCGACATCACCCGCCTGCATCGGCTCGAACAGGTACGCCAGCAATTTGTCGCCAATGCCTCGCACGAACTGCGCACCCCGCTGACCGTGATGCGTGGCTACATCGAAGCCATGCAGGACGAGCCCTCCCTGCAGGACGAATGGCAGCAACCGCTGCAGGAGATGTCACGCCAGGCGGAACGCATGGCCCAGATAGTCGAGGGCTTGCTGCACCTGTCGCGCCTGGAGACTGCGGGCGAAGCGATGGAGAACGAGAGGGTCGCGGTGGGCGAGCTGCTGGAATCGCTGGTGGCACAGGCCAGGCTGCTGCCGGGCGCCCCGCAGGACATCTCGCTGGAACTGCAGTCGGATGCCAGCCTGCGTGGCAGCAGGGACGAGCTGTTCAGTGCGTTTTCCAACCTGCTGTTCAACGCGGCCCGCTATACGCCGGAGGACGGGAAGGTCACCGTGCGCTGGTCGGTCGACGCGGGCAGGGGCCGGGTGGACGTCAGTGATACGGGTATCGGCATTGCCCGCGAGCACCTGCCACGGCTCACCGAGCGCTTCTACCGGGTGGACGAGGGACGCGACCGCGATCGCGGTGGCACCGGGCTCGGGCTGGCGATCGTCAAGCACGTGCTGCAGCGGCACGGGGCGGAGCTCGATATCGGCTCGACGCCGGGCAAGGGCAGTCGCTTCAGCTGCCTGTTCCCTGCCAGCCGCGTGCTGGACTGACACCTGGCAGCGCCCAGGCTGTTACGCAGGCTTCATCGTACTGTCATCAAACTGTCATCTGCCTCCGGCAAAGTTCTCCCCGACAACCAAGCAACAGCAACCAGGTCCCAAAGGGGTAAAGACATGTTGAAGCAAACTGCAATGATTTTCGGCCTCGCTGCACTGACCAGTGCGCCGCTGGCCACTGCGGGTGACGAGGGTCGTGTCGATCCGAACCTGCCGGCTTACGAAAAGGCCGCCGGCGTCTCCGGCAACCTGTCGTCGGTCGGATCCGACACGCTGAACAACCTCATGACCCTGTGGGCCGAGGAGTTCAAGCGCGCCTACCCGAACGTCAACATCCAGGTGCAGGGCATGGGTTCCTCCACCGCACCGCCGGCGCTGACCGAGAACACCGCCAATCTCGGCCCGATGAGCCGCATGATGAAGGACGGCGAGATCGAAGCCTTCGAAAAGCGCCACGGGTACAAGCCGCTGGCCGTGCCGGTCGCCATCGACGCCCTGGCCGTGTTCGTCAACAAGGACAACCCGATCGAAGGCCTGAGCATTCCGCAGATCGATGCGATTTTCTCGTCGACCCGCAAGTGCGGTGCAGCCGATAACGTCGACTCCTGGGGTGACCTCGGCCTCGAGGGCGCGTGGGCTGGCCGTGACATCCAGCTGTATGGTCGAAACTCGGTCTCTGGCACCTACGGCTTCTTCAAGGGCAAGGCGCTGTGCAAGGGCGACTTCAAGCCGACCGTCAACGAGCAGCCGGGTTCGGCCTCGGTGGTGCAGTCCATCGGCACCTCGGTGAACGCCATCGGTTATTCCGGCATTGGCTACGTCACTTCCGGTGTTCGTGCGCTGCCGATCGCCAAGCGGGAAGGCGGCGAGTTCATCGCGGCCAGCCCGGAGAATGCGGTGTCCGGCAAGTATCCGCTGGGTCGCTTCCTGTACGTCTACATCAACAAGCACCCGAACGAGCCGCTGGATCCGCTGGTTCGCGAATTCCTGACCATGATCCTGACCAAGCAGGGCCAGGAAGTGGTCGTGAAGGATGGTTACATCCCGCTGCCGGCCACGGTTGCGGCGCAGTACCGGGAAATGATCAGCCAGTAAGCCCGGCTGGTGACATCCCGCTGATTCGCTACCCTCCTGCGAATTGTCATCTTGAGAGCCCCGCGAGGGGCTCTTTTTTGTGGAAAGCCCGCAACCATGGGCCTTCCGGGTGACAGTTCCTGTCACAGAAACTTCATCCTGGCGCCGGAATTGTCATAAAAGTGTCACTTCCTGCGCCTATCATTGCGCTCAGCCATGGGGGGGAACCCTGATCCGGCTTGAGAACAACGACTGCTAATCAATCCTGACAACGTTAGAGGACAGGAAGACATGAAACCGACCCGTACCGCGATTGCTCTACTGGCTGGCCTGCTTGTTGCCATGCCGGCAACGGCTGCCACCGACGTCTCCACCAAGGGTGGCCTCAGCGCCGAGAACGGCGACGAGTTCTCCTTCAAGTTCGGTGGCCGCATCCAGCTTGATTACGCCATTTTTGATGAAGACAACGTGCCCATGAGCAACGGCTACGAATTCCGCCGTGCTCGCCTGTTTGCTTCCGGCACCCTTTACCAGAACTGGGACTACAAGGCGCAGTACGACTTCGCCGGCGACGACCTGACCGCCAAGGACCTGTACGTTCGCTACAGCGGCCTGGACAACGCGTCGGTCACCATTGGCCAGTTCAAGCAGCCATTCGGCCTGGAAGAGCTGACCAGCTCCAAGTACATCACTTTCATGGAGCGCAGCGGCAACGCGATCTTTGCGACCAGCCGTCGTATCGGTGTCGGTTACAACAGCGCCAGCAACGATTCGACCTTTGCGGCTTCGTTCTACGGCCAGCCGGTCGGTTTCGAGCCGGCAGGCGACGAGGGCCTCGGCCTGGGTGCCCGCTACACGACGCTGCTGAGCAAGTCGGATGACGGCCTGTTCCATCTTGGTGCCGCCGTGGCCATCGAAGAGGCTGCCGACAGCGATCTCGAGGAACTGCGTTTCCGTGCCCGTCCGTCGGCCCACCTGGCCGAGCGCCTGGTCGACACCGGTACCTTTGCCGGCGTGGATACGCTGACCAAGCTGGGCGTCGAAGCTGCCTGGGTGTCGGGTCCGCTGTCCGTGCAGGGCGAGTTCATGACGGCTGACGTTGCTCGTGCCGATGGCTTCGAGGACGCAGCGTTTTCCGGCTACTACGCCTTTGTCAGCTACTTCCTCGATGGCGTGACCTCGCGTCCGTACAAGAAGGGCAGCTTCGGTCGCGTCAAGGCCAGCGGAGTCTGGGAGCTGGGTCTGCGCCTGAGCGTGGTCGACCTGAATGACGAAGATGCCGGTTTCGCCGGTGGCGAACTGACCGACATCACCATCGGTGCGAACTACTACGTCAATCCGAACCTCCGCTTCATGTTCAACTACGTGATGGCCGAGGGCGAGTACATCGGTGGTGCCACCGAAGAGCCGAATGCCATCCAGGTCCGGATGTCCTTCGACTTCTGATCGTTGCGTGATGCAGGGATGGCGCCAGCCGGGTCCGAACCGGCTGGCCCTTTCCTGTATTGTGGCCTGAAACCCGGATCGACTGTCGAACTGACATGCAAGGTGCCGACAATCCATGAGACTGTTGCGCTTCATCACACGCTTCACCGGCTTGCTGATCGTTTTCCTGTACGGGATTCCGCTGGTCAGTACCCTGGTGCTGATTCGCGCCGTGTCGACCAAGTCGCACGAGCGTGCGGTCGTATGGGCAGGGCGTCACTGGTTTCGCCTGCTGGCACGCGTACTGTCCTTGCGTATCAGCAGCGAAGGCCAGCCGGCTCCCGGCCCGGTACTGATTGCCGCCAACCACGTCTCGTGGCTGGACATCGTGGTGATGGGCCAGTGGATCGGCCCGCACTTCATTTCGAAGAGCGAAGTGGCCAACTGGCCGATCATGGGCTGGTTCGCGCGCAACGCGGGCACGCTGTTTATCGAGCGTGGCCAGCATGACAGTGCGGCGCGAGCGATCGATGCCATGACATGGCGCTTGAAGCGCGGCGATGAACTGCTGTTCTTCCCCGAGGGCACCACCTCGGGCGGGGAAGGCATTCGACGCTTCAAGCCGCGGCTGTTCCAGCCGGCGGTGCGCGTCAATGCCAGCGTGCAGCCGGTCAGCATCACGTATCGCCTCGAATCCATCCAGGCCGGTGCGGACTGGGACGCCGTGCAGTTCATCGATGGTTACAGCTTCATGCAGAGCATCATCGGCGTCTGCTGGAAATCCAGTACGGCGATCCACGTGACCTGGCACCCGGCGTTCCCGGTCGAGCATACGGAACTGCGGGACATTGCGACCCGTGCCGAGCAGGCCGTGGCAACGGGCATCGAATCGACGCAGGCGCGCCTGGGCTTCGGCCCGGCCGGCGAGCCTGCCAGCGAAAGACAGAGCAGCCATTGATGCTGCTGCAGAACTGGAAAGGACAATGACGGAAGCCGCAAGCACCAAGCATGCCACCGAGTTGACAAAGAACACGGCGCGACGCCGCATGCGCAGCCTGAAGGATCGCGTTGCGCACTACGCCGTGTCCGTAGGTGGCGTTGGCGTGATCGTGGCGATCATGCTGATCTTCTTCTACCTGCTGTATGTGGTCCTGCCACTGTTTGCCTCGGCAGAACTGAAGTCCGAGCAGGTGCTGGAGCAGCACGCGGACGGCCAGGAAATCCTGATGCTGAGCCTCGAAGAGCAGGCAGTGCTTGGCATGCAACTGACCGAAGACGGCTCGGCGAGCTTCTTCCGCACGGCTGACGGCGAGCCGGTGCTGGAAGAACAGCTGGGTAACGGCGCCCGGGTTTCCGCCGTGTCGAGCGTGTCACTCGCCGGCCACGAATGGCTCGCGGGTTTCGACAACGGCACGGTGCAGTTCTTTGCGGCGGATTACACCATCACCTATCCGCGGGGCACCGAGCGCAAGATCACACCGCAACTGCTGAAGCCGCTGACCGACGAGCCAATCACGATCAGCGACGACGGCGAAGCCATCGTCGCCGTGGCAGGACGGCGCGGCGAAGACACGGCCAGCATCCTCAGCGTGCTTGCCTCGGGCGACATCCTGCTGACCACGATCAGCCTGGAAAGCAACTTCCTCACCGGTGAACAGTCCGTCGGCGAGATCGACAGCCTGCGGATTCCGCATGCGCTGCCTGATCGCGAAGCCGTTACCTTTGCCTTGATGGATCCGCAGCAGGAATGGATGTACCTGGCCGGTCGCTCCGGTGTCGGCATGGTGCTGCGCCAGCGCGCTGGCGAGCTGTCGCTGAACGAGCGGGTCCGTTTCACGGCCAAGGGCACCGAGCTGACCGCCCTGAATTTCCTCACGGGTGGCATTTCGGTCATGGCCGGCACGGAGCAGGGCAATGTTCACCAGTTCTTCCCGGTGCGCGAATCCGGCATCGCCTACACGCTGGAGAAGATTCGCAGCTTCGAGGGTGTCGACAGCCCGGTCACCTTCATCGAGCCGGAAGAGCGTCGCAAGGGTTTCCTCGTGGGGCATGCCTCCGGCGAGCTCGGTATTTACTATTCGACATCGGAGCGCAAGCTGATTGAACAGCGGATCGCTGATGCGTCCTTGCGCAGGGCGGCCATCTCGCCGCGTTCCGACTGGCTGATGCTGCTGGACGAGCAGGGCAGGCTGGCCAATTTCGAAGTCATCAACGAGCATCCGGAAGTCTCCTGGTCGTCCATCTGGGGCGAGGTCTGGTACGAGAGCTATCCGGAGCCGGATTACGTCTGGCAGTCCTCCTCGGCCAGTAACGACTTCGAGCCCAAGTTCAGCCTCGTGCCCTTGTCATTCGGCACCTTGAAGGCCGCCTTCTACGCGATGCTGATTGCGATGCCGCTGGCGATCATGGGCGCGATCTACACGGCCTACTTCATGACCCCGGGCCTGCGGAAGCTGGTCAAGCCTTCGGTCGAAGTGATGGAGGCCCTGCCGACTGTCATTCTCGGCTTCCTTGCCGGCCTGTGGCTGGCACCGCTGATGGAGCAGAACCTGCCCGGCATATTCCTGCTGCTCTTGCTGCTGCCACTCGGCATGATCATTACCGGTTTTGCCTGGACGCGCGTGCCGGAAGAGATCCGCTTCCGCGTGCCGGCTGGCTGGGAAGCGGCCTTGCTGGTGTTGCCGATCGTGTTGATGACCTGGCTGGCATTCAGCGTGTCGGGACCGATCGAGAACGTGTTCTTCAGCGGCAACATGCCGCAGTGGCTGTCGACCGAAATGGGCATCAGCTACGACCAGCGCAACGCCATGGTGGTCGGCTTCGCCATGGGCTTCGCGGTCATCCCGACCATTTTTTCCATTGCCGAGGACGCCGTGTTCGGTGTGCCCAAGCACCTGAGCTACGGCTCGCTGGCACTGGGTGCCACACCCTGGCAGACGCTGGTGCGCGTGGTATTGCCGACGGCCAGCCCGGGCATTTTCTCCGGCGTGATGATCGGTCTCGGCCGCGCGGTTGGCGAGACCATGATCGTGCTGATGGCGACCGGCAACACGCCGGTGCTGGACGCGAACATCTTCCAGGGCATGCGCACGCTGTCCGCCAATATCGCGGTGGAAATGCCGGAATCGGAAGTGGGCAGCTCGCATTACCGGCTGCTGTTCCTGGCAGCGCTGGTGCTGTTCATCTTCACCTTCTTCTTCAACACGCTTGCCGAGCTGATTCGCCAGCGGCTGCGTAACAAATACAGCGCAATCTGATCATGAGAAATGCAGAGCAAAAACCCGCTTTCAAGGCCTGGTGGAAAGGTGGTTCGCCGTGGGTCTGGCTGAACGCCGGCGCCGTCAGCATCAGCATGATCATGGTGCTGGGCTTGCTGTTGCTGATTGCCGTCCGTGGCCTGTCGCACTTCTGGCCCAGCACGGTCCATGAAATGCGCGTGGTCGAGCCGGATGGCACGGTCAGCCTTGTCGTCGGCTCGATCCGTGATACCGAAAGCGTCACGGCGGCGCGCATCCGCGAATCCGGCATGACGCTGGAGACCGACAAGGACTTCGTCGATCGCTACCTGGTCAAGACCGGCAACCGCGACGCCCTGGGTTCGGATTTCCGCTACCTGCTGGCGCCGCGCATTACCGACTACG
>JAWWBS010000051.1 GCA_033720895.1 Gammaproteobacteria bacterium | reverse complement strand
GGATGAACATCCGCTATGTCTCGCTGCTGGAAGGCGACCTCGAGGCCACGGCATCGGTCGATGTGGCAGATCGCCAGCGCATGCAGCAGGACGAGCGCGGCGACACGGTGGTCAGCGTCGTGCTGACCGATTCGGCCGGCAGTCATCCCGTCGACTGCCGCATGGAATGGGCATGGATTCCGAAGCAGAAAGGGTGAATGGCGGGCCTCACGAAAAAGCCCCGCGGCTGCGGGGCTTTTTCGTGACTTGATCGCGATTGCCTACTGGTAACCGATCGCCACGGCCACCACCAGCGCGATCGAACCTGCGACCAGGAACTTCACGATCAGCGGCCAGATGAAACGGAACCAGCGATCGTAGGGAATGCCGCAAATGCCGAGAATGCCCATCAGGACGGCATTGGTCGGCACGATCATGTTCATGAAGCCGTCACCCATCTGGTAGGCCAGCACCGCCACCTGGCGAGACACGCCGATGAGATCGGAAATCGGCGCCATCAGGGGCATGGTGACGTAGGCCTGGCCGGAGCCGGACGGTATGAAGAAGTTCAGGATGGACTGGATGAACAGCATGCCCACCGCCGAGGCATGAGCACCGACTTCTGTCAGCGGCGCGGCGAGCGCATTCACGACCGTGTGCAGCACCTGGCCGTCTTCCAGCAGCAAGGCGATGCTGCGAGCAAAGCCGATCAGCAGCGCGGTGCCCGTCAATTCGGCGGCACCGGCAGTGAACGTCTTGGCCGTGTCGTCCAGGCTCATGCCGGCCAGGAATGCCACGACCAGGCCAAGCGCCACGAACGCGGCACCCAGCTCGATGAAATACCAGCCCTGCTGGGCGATACCCCAGACAATCACGCCGAGGAACAGGGTCGTCACCAGCAGGATCAGTTTCAGCTTGCCACTGAGTGCCGGGTACTCGCCCTGCGCCGGTGGCTGCGCATCTTCGACGTCGTGCACGAAACTGTAAGTCGCATCGGCGCGCACCTTGCTGGCGTACGACCAGACGTGATGAAACGCGATGACGAAGAAGGGGATGAACAGCGCCGTGCGGAATTCCCAACCCGAGACCGGCTGCAGTTCCGCGACTTCCTGGGCCACCAGCACGGTGAAGGGATTCAACATGGCCACGCCATAGCCCGTGCCATAGCCGACGACCATGATGGCCACCGCCGAAATGGTGTCCATGCGCATGGCGACGCACAAGGTGATCAGCACGGCAACCAGCGGAATGTATTCCTCGGCCATGCCGATGGTGGTGGATCCAGCCATGAATGCCAGCATGCCCATGCCGATCAGCAGCGCCGGCTGGTGACCGAAGCGGTTCAGCAACTTGCCCAGCGCGGCATCGATGACACCCGTCTTCCGCAGGATGGCCAGGGAACCACCGATCAGGAACAGGAAGAAAATGATGCCCTGGGCATCCGCCATCGCTCGCGGGATGACCGTGAACAGCGATGTCGGTGACAGTTGCCCGGCATCCTCGATGGCGTGATACGTACCGGCCACCACGACTTCACGACCATGATCGTTCACTTGCGTGTCGAAGGTGCCCGCCGGCAGGACCCAGGTGGCTGCCCAGGCCACGATCATGATGGAAAACAGCAGTACCAGCGTGTGCGGTACCTTGAAGTCCTTGATCATTTTCTTCCCCTTGTTGCGAAAACGCCCCGGTCAACAGGACCGAGGCGTCATCATTTCACTACTCGTGCGAATTACCAACCGCACTCGGAGCCCTGGTTCTTTTCGTCCAGCCAGCTCTTCAGCGGTGCGAAGTATTCCAGCAGCGGCTCGCCGGACATGTCGCGACCGCCGGTCAGCTCGGCCAGGGTGTCCTGCCAGGGCTGGCTCTGGCCGTTCGCCATCATTGCTGCAAAGCGCTTGCCCGCTTCTTCGCTGCCGAAGAAGGAGCACTGGTACAGCGGACCTTCATGACCGGCCGCATCACACAGCGCCTGGTAGAACTGGAACTGCAGGATGCGCGCCAGGAAATAGCGGGTGTACGGCGTGTTGCCCGGAATGTGGTACTTGGCACCCGGATCGAAATCGGCTTCCGAGCGTTCGACCGGCGGCGCGATGCCCTGGTACTGCGTACGCAGTTCCCACCAGCCGGCGTTGTAGCTGTCCGGTGCGATCTCGCCGTTGAATACCTTCCAGCGCCATTCGTCGATCAGCTTGCCGAAGGGCAGGAACGCGACCTTGCCGAGAGCCAGCTTCATCTGGTTGTTGATGACCGCTTCCTCGGAGCTGGCCACTTCGCCGATCAGGCCCTGCGATGCCAGGTACTCCGGCGTCATGGCCAGTTCGATGGTGTCGCCAATGGCCTCGTGGAAACCGTCATGCGCGCCGTTCTGGAAGATCGGCTCCTGCACGTTGTAGGCAAGGTCGTAATAGAGGTGACCCAGCTCGTGGTAGACGGTCTTCAGGTCTTCGAGGTTCGGCTCGATGCACATCTTGATGCGCACGTCACCCTGCATGTCCATGTCCCAGGCAGACGCATGGCAGACCACGTCACGGTCACGCGGCTTGATGAACTGCGAATTGTCCCAGAAGGAGTCCGGCAGCTCGCCCATGCCCATGGACTTGTAGAAATTCTCCGCCGAACGGACCATCTCCAGCGCGATGAACATGTCCGCGTCGTACTCGGCATCGGCCAGCTCCTTGATCGACGCATCCTCGCCCAGCGCGGACTTCAGTTCGTCTTCCTTCGCGTCGCGGCGACGCTCGAGCTCGGCCGAAACGTCGAGGCTGGACACGCCCTGGTACGGCTCGACGATCGGATAGATGTTGCCCCACTCCTGCGACCACATGTTGCCCAGCAGGTGCGCCGGAATCGGTTCGCCGGCCGGCACCTTGTCGGCGCCGTATTCCGCAGCCAGCTCGTTGCGCACGTAGCAATGCAGCGCATCGTACATCGGCTTCACGTCGGACCAGAGGTCGGCCGCAACCCGGGTGAACTCGTCGGCCGGCATGTCGTAACCGGAACGCCACAGCGCACCGGTATCGGCAAAGCCAAGCTCGTTGGCACCGTCGTTCATCAGCTCGACGAACCGCACGTACTTGTCACGCATGTCAGGCGAGATCGTGCGCCAGCCCACCCAGGCTTCCTGCTTGGCCTCGAAGCTGGCATTCGGATCATCGATGATGTTCTCGAGCTCGCCGAGGCTGAGGCACTTGCCATCTTCACCTTCCGGGCAGTACTTGCCGGCGCCGTACATCGCCGACAGCGACGTGGAAATCTCCGCCAGCTCGGCAATCTTTGCATCTTCGGAGGGCGACGGCATGGTGGCGCCGATCTGGATCAGGCGCATGGCGCGGGCCGTCTCACCGTCGAGGTCGAGATCGTTGAACTGCTTGGAGTCCTCGACCAGCTTCGATGCGTACTTGAGGCTTTCCTCACCGACCTTGGATGCCAGCAATTGCGTGTCCGGCGTGATGTAGGTGGACGCCAGCCAGTAGGTCTTGGCATCCGGGCCGATGGTCTCGCGGACATGTTCGTTGTGCGCGGCGATGAATGCTTCTGCATCGGCCACCGTCACTGCCTTGTCGGCACTGTCAGCCTGCTGTTCGTTCGCGCCGCCACAGGCGACCAGCAAGGTCGTCAGCGAGGCCAGCGTCGCCATCTTGAATAATTGAGTCATGCGTCTGTTCCTTGTGGTTTTCCGCAGTGCGTCGCACGCCCTGCACGGTATGCCTTTCTCGCGCGCCACCCAGCCGGTCGGGGTGGTCGCAAAGTGTTCGAGTGTAGGCGAGCCCCGTGGTCGTCACAATACCGCAGCGTGCGGCCTGCATCCCATTTCCAGGCCTGCGTGGCCCATAAAAAAACCGCCCGGCAAGCCGGGCGGTTTTTCATAGATCGGTGGACTACATCCGGGATTCACAGGCAGCTCCCTAAACAACCGTGATTCCCGGTGCACCCACCAGAAAAAGCATCAATGCGCTGCCGATTGTAACCAAATCTGCAGCGATTTCTAGTTTCCTCTGCGGTCAGCGTATGTTACCGATCCAGCCCTTGATGGGCTTGCTGAACACGGCATACAGGACACCGCAACCGGCAAAGAACAGGAACAGCGACCAGAAGTTCGGCGGCATCGCCTCCAGGCTGTCAGCCGCACCCTCTTCTGCCGACAGGAAGCCTGCCAGCAGGCCGGCAACCAGGTTGCCCATCGCCGTACCGACAAACCACATGCCCATCATCTGCGAGGTATACCGCTGCGGCGCCAGCTTGGTCACCGCACTGAGCGCCACCGGGCTGAGGCACAGCTCGGCCGTGGTGTGCAGCAGGTAGGTCAGCATCAGCCATGTCGGCAGCACCTTGCCGCCGGCGCCTTGCGAAACCAGGATCGTGGCCGCAAAGAACATGACCAGGAAGCCAAGACCCAGCTGGAACATCGCGAGCGCGAACTTGCCGGGAATCGAAGGCTCCCAGTTGCGACGCGCCAGCGCCACCCAGAACCAGGCAAAGAACGGTGCGAAGATCAGGATGAATGCCGCGTTCAGGGACTGGTACCAGCCCGCCGGATGCTCGAAGCCGAAGAACTCGCGCTGGGTGAAGCGTTCGGCGAACAGGTTGAACGAGGAACCGGCCTGCTCGAAGCCGGACCAGAAGATGGCCGCACCGATGAACAGGGTGATGATCACGAACACGCGCTTGCGCTCTTCGGTGGACAGGCCACCGAAGAAAATGACATAGCCGAAGAAGGCCACGGCTGCACCCAGGATGATCCAGGTCGTCCAGGTGGCGAAGGCCTGCGGATCGATGGTGATCGCCCCGGTCAGCGCCATCAGCACCACGCCGGCAAGTACGACACCGCCGATGATGACCGCCAGCCAGTTGCGCTTCATCGACGTTTCGCTGGGCACTTCGCCCGCCTTGGTATGCGGATGCCTGCCCGCATCACCGAGGTGGTGCAGCATGTACTTGTACTGGATCAGGCCGAGCACCATGCCGACACCCGCGGCACCGAAGCCGTAGTGCCAGTTGACGTTCTCGCCGAGGAAGCTGCAGACCAGCGGACCCAGCATGGCGCCAAGGTTGATGCCCATGTAGAAAATGGTGAAACCGCCATCACGACGGGCGCCGCCTTCCGGGTACATGTCGCCGACGATGGCCGACACGTTCGGCTTCAGCAGGCCGGTACCGATGACAATGAACACCAGGCCGAGGAAGAATGCCGAAGTCTCGAGCGACATGCGGAACTCTTCGCTGAACGGACCAAACCAGTCGTTGAGCAAGGGCGCGGCCATGGTGAAGTGACCGATGGCGATGATGATGCCGCCATACCAGACAGCCTTCTGCTGGCCCAGCAGGCGATCCGCCATCCAGCCACCCGGCAGGGCGAACAGGTAGACCGCCGCCGTGTAGATGCCGTAGATCGCCGTTGCCGTCGCGTCATCGAGGCCGAAACCGCCACCGCCGCCTTCGACAATGGCTGCGGTCATGAAAAGCACCAACAGGGCGCGCATGCCATAGAAGCTGAAACGCTCCCAGAGCTCGGTAAAGAAGAGTGTAAACAGGCCCTTCGGCTGTCCCATCCAGGTACCGGAATTCGGCACACCTACGTTGCTGTTCATCGGAATTCCCCAGAAATTGTGCGTTATCAGGTTAAATCAGCGCCCTAGCATTCCTGCTTTGCCCGCCTAGGTCAACACGGCATTTTGTGGCACAGGTCGTGTTTTTCACCCTTGTACAGGGGGTATTTACCGGTGAGATGGCCTTTTTTTCCGCAGTGCGGCTTGCTGCGTCGCGGCCTCACACCTTATAAATGCAAATTCGGTCAATTTGGAGGGGGTTCCAGGATGATGCGTATCGCATTTCTTTCGCTATTGGTAATGACAACAACCTTGCTCGGCTGCAGCCAGGATGATGGCAGCAACAAGCAAGCCGCCAAGGTCGACGCAGGCAGCACCGATGCCACGCCGCAACCTGGTTACGAACACGCCGAAAAGCGAACCGTGCCCGGCATTTTCAGCCAGGACCATCTTTATGGAACCTTGCCGAACGGGCTGCGCTTCATCGTGGTTCCCACCGATTACCCGGATGTCGTCTCCATGCAGATCGCCATGCAGACCGGTTCGCGCAATGAAGTCGAACCGGGCAAGTCCGGCTTCGCACACTTCTTCGAACACATGATGTTCCGCGGTACCGAAAACTATTCGCAGGAGGAATACCAGGCCATCCTCAAGAGCATCGGCGCGGACACCAATGCCTACACATCCGATGACCTGACGAACTACTACCTGGACTTCACCAAGGAAGATCTCGAAACGGTGATGGAAGTCGAAGCAGATCGCTTCCAGAACCTGCAGTACACCGAGGACCAGTTCCGCACCGAAGCGCTGGCCGTCAAGGGCGAGTACCTCAAGAACTCGGCCAACCCGATCCGGCAGCTGATCGAAGAGCAGCGCAAGATCGCCTACGACACCCATACCTACCAGCACACCACCATGGGATTCTTCGAGGACATCGAGCAGATGCCCGAGCAGTTCGACTACTCGCACGAATTCTTCAAGCGCTGGTACCGGCCGGAATTCGCCACCCTGGTAGTGGTCGGTGACGTCGATGCGCGCGAGACCTACCAGCTGATCGAAAAGTACTGGGGTGCGTGGACTGTCGAGGGCGAGAACAACGTCGAGATCCCGCAGGAACAAGGCAGCAAGGGACCACAGTATTCGCACATCACCTGGCCATCACCGACCCAGCCATGGGTTTCGGTTTCCTTCCGCGGCCCGGCCTACGACCCGACCGAAAAAGACATGGCGGCCATCGACCTGATCTCCGCGATCTATTTCTCGTCCAACTCGGAGATCTACCGCGACCTGGTGATCGACAAGCAATGGGCCACGAGCATCGGCGCGTATTTCCCGAACCGCAAGGATCCAGGGCAGCTGATGGTCTACGCCCAGCTGACCGATGAAAAGCACGGTCGGGCTGTCATGGATCGCATGCTCGAAGCCCTGCAGCAGGCTCGCACCGAGCTGGTCGATGCCGACAAGCTTGCCGACACCCAGTCGAATCTCAAGTACGGCTTTGCCAACAACCTGGACAACTCCAGTGCGATCGCATCGACCCTGGCAAGCTACAGCCACTTCACGCGTACGCCGGTCAAGACCATCAACAACGCCTACGAGCAGTACGGCAAGCTGACGGCGGAGGACATCCGGGCGCATGCGAACGAATATTTCACCGACGATACGCGGGTGATCGTGACGCTGTCGGCTTCCGAAAGCATGGCGGGCATGAACGATGTTCCGCTGCTTGACGACATGGTTGCCGCCGCGGAAATGGAAAGTGCCGCCCAATCGGGTGGCTCGACAGATGCCTGGAGCGTTACGGCATTCCGTGATGCCGTCATGGGCAGCAAGAGCCGACCAGGCAAGGTTTCGATGGTCGAGATGCCCGGCAACTCGGACCTCGTCAACGTCAGCTGGCTGTTCAATGTGGGTGCTGCGCGCGATCCCGAAGGCAAGAAAGGCCTGGCCGAGCTGACGGCACGAATGATTGCCTCCGGTGGTTCCGAGTTCCACGACATCAACGCCATCACCGAGGCGTTCTATCCGATGGCTGCCGGCTTCGGCAGCCAGGTAGGCAAGGAGATGACCCGCTTCAGCGGCACCGTGCACAAGGACAACCTGGACCGCTGGTATGCCATTGCTGCCGAGCAGTTGCTTGCACCGGGCTGGCGCGAAAGTGATTTCCAGCGCATCAAGCAGCAGTTGCTGACCACGATCAGCGACGGCCTGCGTGCCAATAACGACGAGGAATTTGCCAAGGAGGCGATGTACGAGTTCATCTACGGGGACGAGCATCCCTACGGGTCGCTGACACTCGGCCACCTGTCGGACGTCAAGGCCCTGACACTGGATGACGTGAAGCTTTTCTACGCCAAGCATTACACACCGCAGAACCTGACCGTCGGCCTGGCCGGTGGTTACAGCACTGCCTTCCGGGACCACTTGCTGGCGGACCTCACTGCGCTGCCGAATGGCGACGAGACCCAGCTGGCCCTCCCTGAAGCACCGGCGATCGACGGTCGCCAGGCGATGATCATCCAGAAGGAAACCCAGCCGGTCGCCGTTTCCTTCGGCTTCCCGATCGACCTGGTGCGTGGCGACGACGACTGGGTGGCGCTGTGGCTGGTGCGTTCCTGGCTGGGCGAGCACCGCTCTTCGAACAGCCATCTCTACCAGCGCATCCGTGCAACCCGCGGCATGAACTACGGCGACTATGCCTATATCGAGTACTTCCCGCGCGGCATGTTCACCCAGAGCCCCGTGCCGAACGTGGCTCGCCAGCAACAGATCTTCCAGGTCTGGCTGCGGCCGCTGCGCTCGAACAATGACGCTCACTTCGCGACGCGCGTGGCGCTGTACGAGCTCGACAAGCTGCTCGAAAACGGCATGAGCGAGCAGAACTTCGAGGCAACCCGGGACTTCCTCGACAAGTACGTGGCGCAGATGGTCGCGTCCCAGGGACGGCAGCTGGCGTACATGCTCGACTCGAGGTTCTACGGCATCGACGCCTTCGCCGACTACGTCAGGGCCGGCCTGCAGAAGCTGACCCTGGAGGACGTCAATCGCGTGATCGGCGAGCATCTCCAGACCGAGAACATCAAGTTCGTGTTCATCAGCAACGATGCCGAGGACCTGAAGGCGCGCCTGGTCGAGAACCGGACGTCACCGATGACCTACCAGGCCCAGCAACCCGAGGAACTGCTTGCCGAAGACCAGGTCATCCAGGACCTGGATCTGAAATTCTCCTCGGAAGCTGTCACCATCGTGCCCGCCGAAGCGATCTTCGATTGAGCGGGCACCGGAGAAGGAACGGCGGCGGCCGGGCTGGCCGACTTTGACGGCAGTCCGGCCGCTGATTCGACATGACAGGTGATACTGAAATCACTGGAATACATCAGACTTGAAAGGGGGTAGACACCATGAAAACACGCACTCTAGCGCTGGCAGCCGTAATGCTGGGCATTGCCGGCACGGCGACGGCGGGCGATACCCGCACCCAGAGCTTTGACAAGGCGCCACCCTACGCGAACATGCAGGCGCTCGGGCAGCGCCTGATGCACGGCCTGGCGTATCGCGACATGGCCGAGCAGGCGGCCAAGGACGGTATCGACCTGCGCAAGTTTTCGATCGATCCCCGTGAACGGGAATGGCTGGTACACGTACCGGCAGAACCGGCTGACAACGGCCGCTACGGCATCCTGGTCTGGCTGCCGGACGAGGATGACTTCGAGCTGCCTGCTGGCTGGGCCGACGTCCTTGACGAGCAGCACCTGGTGCTGGTCGCGCCGCTGGAGGCCGGCAACGGCGATGACCCGATTTTCATCCGTGCTGCCGCCGCACTGTTCGGCATGAACGGGGTCATTGGCGAGTTCCCTGCTGATCCGGCCCGGCTGTATGTCGGCGGGCAGGAGAGCGGCGCCATTGTTGCGGAGTCGCTGGCACTGGGCTACGGCGATGTGTTCTCCGGGGCCTTGCTGGTCGGGCCGGTTTCCATGCCGGGTGGCAATTTCCTGCCGGTGCCGGCACCAGGCGTCATCGACCAGGTCGCACAGCGCAGCCGTTTCCACCTCTTCGGCGACGACGAGGACCAGCAGGAAGCATTCACTGCGGCCATGAGCGAAAAGGTCTGCGCGAATGCGGTCGCACGCACCGAGATGGACCCGGATGACGAACTGAGCGGCGAACAGCTTGCTGCCGGCATCGACAGCCTGAGCGGAGCGCCGCGACCGGAATCCCTGGATTGCGTGCTGGCCAGGCAGAACGCCGCGCGAGCCGGGATCAAGGAAGTCGAAGCACTCGTCCAGGAAACCGACATCCGGGAAGCCTACCAGCGGATGTTCGACGTGCACATCGAGTACGGCGCCATCGTCAATGACCGCATCTTCCAGCTCAATGACATGATGAAGACCGAGTTCGCAGAGGATTACCTTCGCGCCCAGGAGAAGTTCCAGCGCGGCGGACAGTTGTCGAACACGCAGAAGAACGAATACCTCGAGTATGAAGGCAGCTCGTCGAGCGGTGGCGAGTAAGCCTCGTCGATCAAACAACCCGGAACAGAAAACGGACCGCATGCGGTCCGTTTTTTTTAATCCGTGTATGCGCGTCGTTCAGGCATCTTCTTCCGATCTCGCTTCGCGTTCTGCCTTTCTTTGCGCTTCCACTTCCTGCCAGCCGCTGACCAGCCAGCGCGACATCAGGATGCCGATCTCGAACAGGACATACATGGGCAGGGCCAGCAGTGTCTGCGAAATGACATCGGGAGGCGTCAGGAACATGCCGATGACAAAAGCACCGAGCAGCACGTACGGTCGTTTCTCCGCCAGCGCCGACGGCGTGGTGACACCGGCCCAGACCAGCAGCACCGTAGCCACCGGCACCTCGAAGGCCAGGCCGAAAGCAAAGAACAACGTCAGCACGAAATCCAGGTAGGCGCTGATGTCGGTCATCATCGACACGCCCTCGGGTGTCACCGCCGTGAGGAAACGGAACACCAGCGGAAAGACCACGAAGAACGCAAAGGCGATGCCGGCGTAGAACAGCACGATCGATGACAACAGCAGGGGAATGAAAAGTCGCTTCTCCTGGCGATACAGCCCTGGCGCGATGAATGCCCAGACCTGGAACAGCAGGAACGGCATGCCGATGAAAATCGCCGCCACGAACGCCAGCTTGAAAGGGGTCAGGAACGGCGTGGCGACATCGGTCGCGATCATGTTGCTGCCTTCGGGAAGGAAGGCCAGCAAGGGTTGTGACAACAGGGAGAAGAGCTCGCTGGCGAAGAAGGCCAGGCCGCAGAACAACAGCAGGATGACGGCAAAGCCCCGCAGCAAGCGACTGCGAAGTTCCTGCAGGTGGGCGAGCAGGCTGCTGGGCGAATCAGTCATCGCCTGGCTGCTCGCGTTTCGAAGCGGCCTCATCGGAACGTTCGCCACGCTCCGCGCTGTCGACCTCGCGTTCCAGTTCGGTCCGGATCGCGGCCGTCATCGAACGCGCCCGCGCAGCCAGCCGGCCGAGGCCGCGCATGATGCCCGGCAACCGCTCCGGTCCTGCAATCACCAGGGCGAGAATGGCGAGCAGCGCCAGTTCGCTGAAACCGACATCGAACATTCAGGAAGTCCGCTCAGTTCGACTTGTTGCCGTCGCCGTCATCACCAGCGTCATGTCCAACGGACTTTTCGCTCGTGTCGTCCTCGGGCTTGTCGTCGCTCATGGCATCCTTGAAATTCTTGACCGCGCCACCGACATCGGAGCCGACATTGCGCAGCTTCTTCGTGCCGAAGATCACGACGACGATCAAGAGGATGATGGCAAGCTGCCAGATACTGATTCCACCGAAACCCATGCTGCACTCCTGCTGTCCTGAAGCTGACCGATTCCCGGCCGGTCAGTCCGCCCCGCGCCTGATCGGCACGCCTCGGGCGGCGAGAAAATTCTTCACGTTGCCGATATTGTACTCTCCCGAGTGAAAAATGCTGGCAATCATCACACCGTCAGCCAGCCCGTCGGCAAGGGCTTCCTCGACATCTTCCGGGCGACCCGCGCCACCCGCCACCACCAGCGGCACGGAGACGATATCGGCCATGGTCTCGACCAGCTGCTGGTCGAAGCCTTCCCGACCCCCATCCTGGTCGAGACTGGTCACCAGGATCTCGCCAATGCCGTAATCGGCCAGCTGCTGCACCCATGCCCGGGCATCGAGACCGCTGGACTTCCGGCCGCCGTGGGTGACCACTTCCCACGGCCGGTCCTCGCTGCCGGTACGGCGCACGTCGACCGCGCCGATCAATGCCTCCGAGCCGAACTTCTCCACGCACTCGGTCACCAGTTCCGGCTTCAGCACGGCGGCCGTGTTCAACATTACCCGGTCGGCGCCGGCGGTCAGCATGCGCTTGACCTCCTGCGCATCGTGGATGCCACCGCCCGCGGTCACGGGGATGAAGACCTGCTCCGACACCGCGCGCAGCACGTCGTCCAGCACGTCTCCGCGCTGGCTGGAAACATCGATGAAGGCGATTTCGTCCGCACCCTGGGCCTCGTAAGCACGCGCCACCATGACCGGATCGGCACTGTCCTCGACTTCGCCAAGTTCGACGCCTTTCACCACGCCGCCCTTGGCAATGTCGAGCACCGGAATGATGCGTCGGCACAGGCTCATGCTGGCTGTCTCAAGGCAACACGCAAGACCATGTCAACTGGCATCCTCGACCAGGCGCATCGCTTCGGCGTAGTCGATGCCCTTGTCCAGCGGATTGCTGACCACGATCCCGGTCACGCCGGCATCGCCCAGCTCGCAGGCCTTGGCGATGTCGTCCAGCGACTCGATGAGACCGGCAACAAACAGGTCGATGCTGACACCACCGGCAATATCCTTGATGGTCGGCACGTCAGTGGATGCCGGGTGCTCCTTCTCGTCGACCTCCTGGTAGACCAGGCCGTCCACGCCGTCCTCCTGGAAATGTTGCGCCAGGTCGACGATGTCGTGATTGCTGAGCTTCGAGTGCGATTCGCTGACCGGGTGACGGTCGCGTACGTTCAGCGAATACATCACGTGACCGGGAAACTCCAGGCAAAGATCCTTCAGCACATGTGGCGTGCTCGCGGCACGTTTGCCCAGGACCACCCAGTGCACGCCGGCATCCATGTAGGACTGCACGCTCTCTTCGTCCTTGATGCCGGTGTCGACCTGCAGGGTGATGCCATCCAGCGCGTTGGCAATCCTTTCGATGGCTGCCAGCTCGCCGGGCAGCCCTTCGTTCTGGCTGGGGACATCGAGGAGGTGCAGGCGCGTCATGCCGGCATCGCGCAGCTCCTTGACCAATTCCTCCGGCCGGGCGGCATGCGAACTCTTCCCGTTCGAGGCAAGCACCTTGCCGTCCTTGAGAGAAATTGCCGGTATCAACAACATGATTGACTCCTTCAGTCCTGGTTGTCCCAGTTGATGAAATTGGCGAGAAACCGCAGCCCTTGCTTGTCACTGATCTCTGGATGGAACTGCACGCCGATGAAATTCCCATGGGCGACCATCGCCGGAAAACGCTCGCCATGCGTGGCCGTGGCAACGGTCTGCACGGCATCGCTCTCCAGCCTGACGCCATGGGCAAAGTAGAAAGGTGCTTCCTCGCTGATTCCTTCGAACAGCGGGTGATCCTGCTGTCGTTCAAGGGTGTTCCAGCCAATGTGCGGCAGGCGCACATCAAGGCTGCCATCGGCGTTCATCGGCACGGCATCGCCCGGCACCAGGTCGAGACCGGTGCTGCACATGGCCAGCAAGCCGAGATTGATGGCGAGAATCGGTTTTTCCTGCAGGTAGTCCGCAAGAATCTCCGCCATGCCAAGGCGCTGCAGCTCGGCAACGCAGGCATCGAGCTGGCCGGTTCCGGACAGCACCAGGCAATCGGCACGCTTCAGTTCGGTGGGGTCGTAACAGCGAAACACCGGTCCGCTGGGGGAAACCTTGGACAACGCCTTTTCGACAGCCTGCAGATTGCCAAGGCCATGATCGATAAGTGCGACGCGACTCATGTTAAGGGTCCGGTGTCAGGTACTTTGGTGGTAAGACAGGCTCGGCATGGCCGGGCATTCATTGTTTATGGGTCCAGTCTAGACCGGGTTCGACACCGGACGCAAAGAAGCGTCAATCGGGATTTACCTCCAGCCAGAAGGTCACTGGTCCCTCGTTCACCAACGCCACCCTCATGTTCGCACCAAACTGTCCACAGGCCACAGGATTCCAGGCCGCCCTCGCCTGCTCGCAAAGGCTGGCAAACAGCTCGTCGGCCAGGCCCGGAGCGGCCGCCGGCGTGAAGCTGGCGCGGGTTCCCTTGCGAGTATCGGCAGGCAAGGTGAACTGGGGTACCAGCAACAGGCCACCCGGCTGCCCGTCGAAACGGGCGTCCCGCAAGGACAGGTTCATGCGGCCGGCGTCATCCTCGAATACGCGGTAGGCCAGCAGGCGCTCGAGCAGCCGCACGGCCGTCGCTGGCGTGTCGTGCTTCTGGACACCCACCAGCACCAGCATGCCCGTGTCGATGCGCGCAATCTCCTCGCCACCGACCTGCACCGATGCTTCGCTGACTCGCTGCAACAAACCGATCATGCCTGCTCCTCCCGCTGTCCAAAGGCGTCCCAAGGGTCAGAAAATGCTGACATTTTCCGAGGCAGCCCACTGATAACGGGACTATACCGGCCTTGGGAGACTGGCGGGGCCTCGAATTCACAGGACATGATGTCAGGGACGAGCCGAGGGAAGGAACCGGGCCACGGATGCGCAGGACGCAGGTTCCAATGCTTTGCACTCAATCACCTCCAGCCATGAAGGCAATTACCCCGGCTCCGCCGGGGTTTTTTTTGGCCCGCCTTGCTCGCGCGACCGCGCTTGCGCTCTGCGGTGGCGCTGCTAAGGTGATGCGCATTCCCGCAGCACGACAACAACAGCAAGGGGCAAGTCATGCAACGACGTGATTTCATCAAGCGCCTGGGCGGCCTGCTGGGCCTCGGCGCCATGGCCGGCGGCGTCGCCGCTTGCGACCAGGGCAGCACCGGCAACGCACCGGCCACCAGCAACAGCAGCCAGCGCTTCAAGTGGAAGATGGTCACCACCTGGCCGCGCAATTTCCCGGGGCTGGGCACCGGCGCACAACGGCTGGCAGACACCATCACGCGCATGTCCGGGGGCCAGCTGACGGTCAAGCTCTACTCCGCGGGCGAAATCGTGCCGGCGCTGGAAGCCTTCGATGCCGTCGCGAACGGCAGCGCCGAGATGGCACACGGCGCGGCGTATTACTGGAAAGGCAAGGCGCCCTCGGCACAGTTCTTTGCCGCCGTGCCCTTCGGCATGAATGCCCAGGAAATGCATGCCTGGCTCTACCACGGTGGTGGCCAGGAACTCTGGAAAAAAGCCTATGCCCCGTTTGGCATCCTGCCCTTCGCCGCCGGCAACTCCGGCGTGCAAATGGGTGGCTGGTTCAACAAGGAAATCCATTCACCGGCCGACCTCGAGGGCCTGAAGATGCGCATCCCGGGCCTGGGCGGTGAAATACTGGAGCGGGCCGGCGGCCTGCCGGTCACCTTGCCCGGCGGCGAGATCTTCACCTCGCTGAAAACCGGCGTCATCGATGCCACGGAGTGGGTCGGTCCCTGGAACGACCTCGCCTTCGGCCTGCACGAAGCGGCGAAGTACTATTACTACCCTGGCTGGCACGAGCCCGGCTCGGTACTGGAATGCCTGGTCAACGAGGAAGCTTTCGCTGCGCTGCCGGAACACCTGCAGGCCGTGGTCGAGCTGGCCTGCCAGGCGGTGACCACCGACATGCTGGCCGAGTACACCGCACAAAACCCGGCCGCATTGAAAGCGCTGGTGGAAGAGCATGGCGTCATCCTGAAGCCCTTCCCGGATTCGGTGATGCGCCGGCTGCGCGAACTGTCGGAAGAACTGGTTGCAGAGATGGCCGCGGAGGATCCGCTGGTGGCCGAAGTCGCCGAGTCGTTCCGCAACTTCAAGGCACCGGTGATGGCCTGGCACGAAATTTCGGAGGAAGCCTTCTACAAGGCGCGCAAGGCCTGAGGTGCAGACAGCGGTTCAGTCGTTGCCATGAAGGCTGATGGCCAGGTGCTGACCAGTCGCCTTGATCACGAGATCGACGACGGTACTTCGACCAGGTATCTGATCAGATCCACCGGTCCGGCTCGGCGGTGAGCTCGCCACCGGCCTCGCCGGTGTTGATCACGCCTTTCGGTTCGATCAGCAACACCGCGCAATGCGTGGCGGCAACCGGGCGGTGCTCGACGCCTTTCGGTACCACGATCAGCTCGCCCTGCTTCACCGGCACGGTGCGATCGCGGTACTCCATCATGAACTCGCCTTCCAGCACGAAAAACGCTTCGTCGGTCTCGTCATGGCAATGCCAGACGAACTCGCCTTGCAGCCAGGCGAGCTTGAACTGGTAATCGTTCAGCTCCGCCACCACACGCGGTGACCACGTGTCTTCGATCTGCTTCAACTTGTCGGCCAGGTCGATGGGTTCCATCGCGACCTCCTCAGGACAGTGCTTCCGGCAACCAGGTCACCAGCCCCGGGAAGGCGGCGACCACGGCCAGCATCAGCAACTGGATGATGACAAAAGGAATCGCCCCACGGTATATCGCCGCGGTGCTGACGGCCTCCGGCGCAACCCCGCGCAGGTAGAACAAGGAAAAACCGAAGGGTGGCGTGAGAAAAGAGGTCTGCAGGTTCAGGGCGATCATGATGCCGAGCCACACCGGGTCCAGGCCCATTGCCAGCAGCACCGGTCCGACAATCGGCACGACAACGAACGTGATTTCGATGAAGTCCAGCACGAAGCCCAGCAGGAACATCAGCAGCATCACCAGGAATACCGCAGCAAACACGCCGCCAGGCAGCGATGACAGCAGCTCGTGTACCAGCTCGTCGCCACCCAGGCCCCGGAAAACCAGCGAGAACAATGAGGCACCGATCAGGATCAGGAATACCATCGCCGTGACCTGGGCCGTCGATTGCACCGACTCCCGCAGCACCTTGAGTCCGAGCTGGCGACGCTGGGCAGCCAGCAACATGGCGCCGGCTGCGCCGACGGCTGCCGCCTCGGTCGGGGTAGCGATGCCGGTAATGATCGAACCCAGCACGGCAATCATCAGCGCCAGCGGTGGCAGCAAGACGGTCAGCACCCGGCGTGCGAGATGCTCGGTGTTCGTCACGGCATCGGCCGGATCCGGCAATGGCATGCGCGATGGTGCAAGCCGGGAGACGCCGAACAGGTAAAGGGCATAACAGGCGACCAGCAACAGGCCGGGCAGCAAGGCGCCGAGAAACAGGTCACCGACCGACACCGTATCCACCGAGAAACGGCCCTGGTTGCGCTGTGCTTCCTGGTAGGCGGTCGACACGACATCACCGAGCAGCACCAGCACGATGCTCGGTGGAATGATCTGGCCGAGGGTGCCGGC
>JAWWBS010000050.1 GCA_033720895.1 Gammaproteobacteria bacterium | reverse complement strand
TGCTGGCCCGGGGACACGCCCGCGCGCTTGCGCGAAGTGACCCTGAACTGCCATGACACGGCCATGATCTTTGCTCGCACCCTGATTCCCGATCCGGCCATGGCCAAGGATGGCTGGCTGGCCGAGCTGGGAACGAAACCGCTGGGAGATGTGCTGTTCCAGAGCGGTGGCGAGCGCGAGGGCAGCTTCGAGCTCTGCCGACTCGGGCCAGGTGACGAGCTCTTCCAGGCAGCGGCTCGGCAACGCAGCGATCTTTCGGTTAACCTGATGCGCGACGAAGCCGTAACGACCTGGGCGCGCCGATCCTGGGTGCGGCTGCATGGAGAGCGATTGCTGATATGCGAGTGTTTTCTGCCTGGCCTGATCTGAAACCGATCCTGAAGCGCTGGTATCTCCGGGCGCGTCATTCCGTATTCATCAAGAAGACATTGCCGCAGCTGGCCGGTCGGGCGGATGCCTGGTTCCGCCTGATGCGACTGAACCGCCCGATTGGTACCTTCCTGTTGCTGTGGCCGACCTGGTGGGCGCTGTGGCTGGCAAGCGAAGGCCACCCGAAGCCGGAAGTCTTTGTCGTGTTCACCCTGGGTGTGATCGTGATGCGGGCCGCCGGTTGCGTCATCAACGATTACGCGGACCGCAACTGGGATGGCGATGTGAAGAGAACCGCGGACCGGCCCCTCGCTACTGGCGAGATCAAGCCGGCGCATGCCCTGGTCCTGTTTGCCGTGTTGATTGCCATCGCCTTTGCGCTGGTGCTGACCATGAATCGCCTGACCATCTACCTGTCCATCGGTGGCGTGATCCTGGCCATCCTGTATCCCTTTTCCAAGCGCTATACCCACTTGCCGCAGCCTGTCCTGGGTGCGGCGTTTGGCTGGGCCGTGCCGATGGTCTATGCAGCGCAGACGGGAACCGTGACCAACACCGCCGGCCTGCTGTTCATTGCCACCGTCATCTGGGCCACCGCCTACGACACCATGTATGCCATGGTCGATCGCGACGACGACCTCAAGGTCGGCATCAAGTCGACGGCGATCCTGTTTGGCGACCAGGACAAGCTGATCATCTTCATCTTGCAGCTGGTGCTGCTGTTCGACCTGGTGCTGGTCGGTCGCCAGCTGTCGCTGGGTGATGCCTATTACTGGGGCGTGGCGTTTGCCGCCTGCACGGTTGTCTACCAGCAGTGGCTGATTCGCGACCGGAAACGCGAGGCCTGCTTCAAGGCCTTCCTGAACAACAACTGGTTCGGCATTTTCGTCTTTGCCGGCATCGTGCTCGATTTTGCCTTTCGCCAGCAGGTGGTCGCGGCCCTCTGAGCTGCACCGCCTGCATTCCCAGCAGGAGAACCCCCATGAACATGCGTCTGCTTGCCATACCTTTCGTCATTTCCCTTGCTGCTTGCGAGCCCGAGCCGCGACCGGATGTGAACGACATCGCGGCGGCCGAGCAATTGAGCGGCGTCTCGATGACCGCCGAGGAGCGCGAGCTGATGCTGGCCGGCATTCGCGAGCAGCGCGAGTCCTTCGACGCCCTGCACGAGTTCGACATTCCGAACGAGGTTTCCCCGGCGCTGGTCTTCGAGCCCGGTTTCGACATTCCCGAGCCGGTGGACGAGCAGCTCAGCGAGTATCTCGTGCCGTCCGATGTGACCCGGCCGGAGAGCGACGAAGACCTGGCGTTCATGAGCGTGGCCGAGCTCGGCGTGCTGTTGCGCAAGGGCGAGCTCACCTCCGTGGAGCTGACCGAGATCTACCTCGATCGGATCGACGCCTTGAATCCGCGCTTGCAGGCGGTCATCACGGTGACGCGCGATGCCGCACTTGCCCATGCAAGGGAGATGGATGCCGAGCTGGCGGCAGGCAAGGATCGTGGTCCATTGCATGGCATTCCCTATGGCCTGAAAGACCTGTTTTCGGTGCCGGGTTACCCGACAACCTGGGGTGCGACGCCATTCAAGGAGCAGGTGATCGACCAGCTGGCGACGGTGCCGGCAAAGCTGCATGAGGCCGGAGCGGTGCTGATTGCCAAGACCAGTGTCGGTGCGCTGGCCTGGGGAGACGTGTGGTTCGACGGCACGGCGAAGACGCCCTGGAACCTGGAGGTCGGTGCCAGCGGATCGTCGGCCGGTTCGGGTTCCGGCCTGGCAGCCGGCCTCTTTGCGTTTGCGATTGGTACCGAGACCTGGGGATCCATCGTATCGCCTTCGATTCGCAATGGCGTGACCGGCTTGCGCCCGACCTTCGGACGCGTGTCGCGCGCCGGCGCCATGGCCCTGTCATGGAGCATGGACAAGGCAGGCCCCATGTGTCGCGTCGCCGAGGACTGCGCCATGGTGCTGGACGCGATTCGTGGTACCGATCCCGCTGGCAGCGATCGCAAGGATCCGAGTGCAGTGGATGCGCCTTTTGTCTACTTGAGCGAGTCCGGTCTGACGGGCCTGCGGCTCGGCTACCTTGCCGAGGATTTCAATCTCGAATCCGGCTACACCGAGCAGGACAATGACCGGGCGCTGCTGGATGCGCTGACCGCTGCCGGCATCCAGCTGAAAGCCAAATCGTTGCCGGACCTGCCGGCGGGTGCGATGTCCTTCATTCTCTCTGCCGAAGCGGCTGCCGCCTTCGATTCCCTGACCCGCAGTGGTGCCGATGACGAGCTGGTGCGGCAGATCGAGAATGCCTGGCCGAACGTGTTCCGCACCGCGCGCTTCATTCCTGCAGTCGAATACATCCAGGCCAATCGCCTGCGCCGCCAGCTGGTGCACGAGGTTTCGGCCTTGTTCGAGGACGTCGATGCCATCCTGGCGCCATGCTTTGCCGGCGGGCAGTTGCTGGTGACCAACCTGTCCGGCCATCCCAGCATGGTCCTGCCGCACGGCCTGAACGAGCAGGGGACGCCGACCGGCATCTGCATCATCGGTCCGGCGTTCAGCGAGGCCACGCTGGTGCGGGTGGCGGATGCCTTGCAGGCAGATTTTGTCGACTTCCATGAACGGCGACCCGACGACCTGGCTGCGGCGGCAGGGCCTGCATCAGCGCCCGGCGCGGAGTAATACCCAGGCCGAGACGTCCTGCGCGCCCAGGGCCTTCAGGCTGCGGGCGGCGCTTTCCAGGGTCGATCCACTGGTCATGACGTCATCGACCAGGATCACCTGGCGAGGTGGCCGATCCCTGCCCGTGAACGCATCGCGGACATTTTTCCGACGTTGCTGCCAGGCCAGGTCGGATTGCGGCAAGGTTCGCTTTTTCCTCTCCAGCAGCGTCTCCCTCATCGCCAGGCCGGTGGCGCCTGCGGCGCAGCGCGCCAGCCAGGCGGCCTGGTTGTAGCCGCGCCGGCGCTGTCGCTGCGGGTGGAGGGGGACGGGCACCAGCACCGGCCGCAGGCCGTGGTCCCTGGTGCGTGTCACCTCCAGCCAATGCATGGCCTGCTCCGCGAACAGCAGCGCCAGTGTCTGCATGGCACCGCGGTTGCGACGGAACTTGGCCTGGTGGAGCAGGTGATCCAGCGGCAGGGTGTAATCAAAGGCGGCGCGGACGCCCCCGAGTACCGTCGGACCGGCCAGGCAGGCAGGGCAAGTGCCGGCTGACGGCAGTGGTGTGGCACAGCGGCGGCAGCGATAGCGGGGGATTGCCTGTTGCGACAGGAATTGCTGGCAGCGGCTGCAGACGGTCCGGCTCGAATCCTGCGGTCCCCGGCAGATCGGACAGGCAAACAACAGCGGGAGCAGGCTGGCAAGACAACGGGGCAGGTTCATACCGCCAGTGTCGCTGGCCGGGTGCTCGCTTGATGCCGGGGAATGCCGGGCTTTCGACCGGGTTCTGCCAGAATCCGCCTGGTCAAAAAATAATCAACTGTAAACGGCGCGGGAGACTTCCGGTGAACGGACGTGACCGGTAAACTTCGCCCCTTGTTGGACAGGCGCCTCACGGTGACTGGACCGGAAGCATCCAAGGGGAAAGCAAGAATGAGCACTGCCGCCGATATTGTCGCCAAGAACGTTGGCAAGCCAGCCCGCCAGCCGCTGGGCACCATCCGCCATGACTGGAGTCGCGAGGAGATCGTGGCCCTGTTCGACATGCCGTTCAACGACCTGGTGTTCGAGGCCGCACGCATCCATCGCGAGCACTTCGACCCGAACGCCGTGCAGGTGTCGACCCTTCTCAGCATCAAGACCGGCGCCTGCCCGGAAGACTGCGCCTACTGTCCGCAGTCGATTCGTTACGACACGGGCCTCGAGCGCGAAGCGCTGATGGAAGTGGAGAAGGTCGTCGAGCAGGCAAAGAACGCCAAGGCCAACGGTGCGACCCGCTTCTGCATGGGCGCGGCCTATCGTTCGCCCAAGGACAAGCAGCTCGATTTCATCATCGAGATGGTCAAGGGCGTGAAGGCGCTGGGCATGGAGACCTGCTGCACGCTGGGCATGCTGACCGAAGAGCAGGCGCTGAAGCTGAAGGAAGCCGGCCTCGATTACTACAACCACAACATCGACACCTCGCCGGATTACTACAAGGACATCATCTCGACGCGTACCTTCGAGGATCGACTCAATACGCTCGACAACGTGCGCAATGCCGGCATGAACGTCTGCTCGGGCGGCATCATCGGCATGGGCGAGGGCATCATGGACCGTGCCGGCATGCTGGAAGTACTGGTCAACATGTCGACGCATCCCGAGTCCGTGCCCATCAACCAGCTCGTCAAGGTTGCCGGCACGCCGCTGGACAAGGAAGAGGATCTCGATCCGATCGAATTCGTGCGGACCATTGCCGTAACGCGAATCCTGATGCCCAGGTCGCACGTGCGCCTGTCGGCCGGTCGCACCGGCATGTCGGATGAAATGCAGGCCTTGTGTTTCATGGCTGGTGCCAATTCGATTTTCTATGGCGACAAGTTGCTGACCACGGCCAATCCGGAGTCCAACGAGGACATGGCCCTGTTCGCGCGTCTCGGCATTCGTCCCGAAGGTTTCGAAGAAGTCGAGGCACGTCGTTGCGGTAGCGAAGCCGCCGACAGCAACGCCTGAAGCATTCCCATGGCACGCCGCAGACTCGACGATGACAGCCTCGCCGAGCGCCTGGAAGCGCGCGCGGCCGAGGGCCTGTACCGGCAGCGCCGCGTGGTATCGGAGGCGGCGGGCGTGCATCAGCGCATTGATGGCCGGCAGGTGCTGGCCTTCTGTTCCAATGACTACCTTGGCCTTGCGACCGACCCGCGCCTGAAAGAGGCGCAGGCCGAAGCAGCCTGGCAGTTCGGCGCCGGCGCCGGCGCCGCGCACCTCATCAATGGTCATTTTGCCGTCCATCACGAACTTGAAGAACGCCTCGCCGAGTTCACCGGCCGGGAGCGCGCCTTGCTGTTTTCCACCGGCTACATGGCGAATCTCGGCATTGCATCGGCGCTGGTCGGGCGCGGTGACGCCGTGTTCGAAGACCGGCTCAATCACGCTTCCCTGCTCGATGCCGGCTTGCTGAGCGGTGCGCGCTTTTCACGCTATGCGCATGCCGATGCCGATGCGCTGGAGAAGAAGCTGGCCGCGCGCGAGCAGGGTGCGGCACTGGTCATGACCGATGGCGTGTTCAGCATGGACGGCGATGTCGCGCCATTGCCGGGGCTGGCGTCCGTGTGTGCCGATGCCGATGCACTGCTGGTCGTCGATGATGCGCATGGTCTTGGCGTGCTGGGCAAGCATGGCGGTGGTTCCCTGGAGGCCTTCGAGCTGGACCAGGATGACGTGCCGGTGCTGATGGGCACGCTGGGCAAGGCCTTCGGTTCCTTCGGCGCCTTTGTTGCGGGTTCCGATGCCCTGATCGAAACGCTGATCCAGTTTGCGCGCAGTTATGTCTACACCACGGCCCTGCCACCGGGTGTCGCGGCCGCCAGCCTGGCCGCGGTCGGCATCATCGAGAACGAACCCGAGCGCCGTTCCTACCTGAATGACCTGATTGCGCGGTTCCGCAAGGGCGCCACCGAGCTGGGCCTCGACCTCATGGACAGCCACAGCCCCATCCAGCCGATCATGGTGGGCGATGCACAGCGCGCACTTTCCTGGTCGGAGGACTTGCTGGAGCGCGGCATGCTGGTCACCGCGATCCGGCCGCCGACCGTGCCGGCCGGCACGGCCCGCTTGCGCGTCACGCTGTCCGCCGAGCACACCCGCGATGAAATCGATCGCTTGCTGCAGGCGCTGGCTGACATCAAGGCCGCGGACGCCAGTGGTGATGGCGAATGACGTTGCAGGTCGACATACAGGGCAAGGGCAGGCCTCTGGTGCTGTTGCATGGCTGGTCGCTGCACAGTGGCGTGTTCGATGCCATCGTTCCTGCCCTGTCGAAGGACTTCGAGCTGCATCTTGTCGATCTGCCGGGGCATGGCCACAACGCGGCCGAGGAAATGCCGCCGACCATCGAACAGGCGGCCGAAAGGATTCTCGACTCTGTCCCCGAGCGCGCTCATTGGCTGGGCTGGTCGATTGGCGGCACTGCCGCGATGGCCGCTGCGATTGCGGCACCCGAGCGCATCGAACGAATGGTTACCGTCGCCGCCACGCCGCGTTTTGTTGCAGCGGATGACTGGCCGCATGCGATCCCGAAAGACACCCTGGAAGGCATGGCAGCCGACCTGGCGACCGACTTCGAAAAGACCGTGAAGAACTTCCTGTCCCTGCAGGTGCATGGCGACGAGCATGCGCGCGACATGCTGCGCGATCTCCGCCAGCGGCTCTATGCCCATGGCAGGCCAGGCGAGACCAGCCTGGCCAATGGCCTGGACATTCTGCACGACAGCGACCTGCGCGAGGCGGTGAAGGGCATCGAGGCACCGTGGCTGTCCATCATGGGCAGTCGTGATCGCCTGGCCTCGCCGCAGGTGGGTGACTGGCTGGAGCGGAATGTCCCGAACTGCAGCAACCTCACCATTCACAAGGCCGCCCATGCGCCATTCCTTTCGCACGCGGATGAATTCCTGCGTGCCGTGACTGATTTCCTGGGCTCATGACCGAACACGACGAACACGATTTCGAACTCGAGATGGAGGCCGTGAGGCGCGCTTTCGACAGGGCCGCTGCGGATTACGATGCGCACACGCCCTTGCAGTCGACCGTGCGTGAACGCCTGCTGGAGAAGCTTGAGCTGGTCACGCTGGAGCCGAAGGTCGTGCTTGATGCCGGCTGCGGTACCGGGCGTGCCATTCCGGCGCTGGCGAAACGCTTCCGGAAAGCAGAGCTCCTGGCGCTGGATCTTGCGCCCGGCATGCTGCGCGAAGCGCGCAAGCACAAGCCGTGGTTCCGCAAGCTGGCAACGCTGGAAGGCCGGCTGGAGGCCATGCCCCTGGGGGACGACCGGGTGGATGTGCTGTTTTCCAGCCTGGCCATGCAGTGGCTGAACGACCTCGATGCCGCATTGGAAGAGTTCAAGCGGGTCATGCGCCCGGGCGGCTTGCTGACCTTTGCGACCTTCGGCCCGGATACCCTGAGGGAGCTGCGCAGCGCCTGGTCCGAGGTCGACGGCTTCAATCACGTCAATCGCTTCCTGGACCTGCACGATGTCGGTGATGCGCTGGTCAGGGCCGGCTTCAGTGAAGTGGTGATGGATGTCGAGCATTTCACCCTGACTTATGACAGTGCTCGCGACCTGATGCGCGACCTGAAAGTCATTGGCGCACACAATGTCACTGCCGGGCGTTCCCGCGGCTTGATGGGCAGGAAGAAGCTGGCTGCGGTCGAGCAGGCCTACGAGGCCTTCCGCGCCGACTTCGACGGCGAGCAAAAGCTGCCGGCGACTTACGAAGTGGTGTACGGCACGGCCTGGCTGCCGGAGCATGCCAAGCAGCATCGCGACCATGCCATGGGCGTTGGCAGGGAAGGCGAAGTCAGTGTCAGCCTCGATTCGCTGCGTTCCAGCCTGAAAAAGAAAACCGGAGACCAGTGATGCGTGCGCAAAGCATTTTCGTTACCGGTACCGATACCGAGGTCGGCAAGACGACCGTTGCCGCAGGCCTGGTGCATGGCTGGGCCTCGCAGGGCCATGATGTCGCGGCAATGAAACCGATTGCCTCCGGTTCGGAAAGAACGCCGGCCGGCCTGCGCAATCCCGATGCCGAGGCGTTGATCGCGGCATCGGGCCAGGCGCTGGACTATGACCAGGTCAATCCCTATGCCTTCGAGCCGCCGATCGCGCCGCATATCGCTGCCGAACAGCTTGGCGTGAAACTTTCCCTGGAACACATACTCGCGACCTACCGCGAACTGGCGTCGGCGCACGATATCGTCGTGGTTGAAGGGGTGGGCGGCTTTCGCGTGCCGCTCGGTGAGTTCGACACCGCCGAACTGGCCGTGGCGCTGGATCTGCCGGTGGTGCTGGTGGTCGGCTTGCGCCTCGGCTGCATCAATCACGCCTTGCTGTCGGCCGAAGCGATCCGGTCCCGTGGCCTGTCGCTTGCTGCTTGGGTCGGTTCCACGGTCGATCCGGCGATGGCCGAGCAGGGCGCCAATGTGCAGGCTCTGCGCGACACGCTGCAGGCGCCCTGCCTCGGCCTGATCCCGCGCTTGCCCGACCCGCGCCACGCTGCCGTGGCCGAGCACCTGGCGCTGGATTGAGCGCAATCCCGGGCGGCGAAACGGCCGCCAGACCGCGCCGTTGAGCCGTTTTTCAAGTTGCCCCGCAGCGCCTCATGGAGTACCATTTTGAGCCGTTTTGCACCGGTTTCCGGGGCGCGTCGCCTCCTTGTTGCGCGGGCGCACTCGGGGCTTTCAACCGGGGCTACTCAAGAATTGGCTCGGGCCTGCCCGGGCAGACACGACGCCGGTACAGCATTGCTGTTCGACGATGGATTTTTTCAGGACTCAATCGGGAGTGACCAACGCATGCGCTTCTCCAAGCTGAAGGCTGCATTGTGCGGATGGATGGCCCTGGCATTTGCCGGCTTCTCCACCTCTGCGCTGGCCGAATCGGCCATCAACATGCCGAAGGGCGTCACGACACTTAGTGGCGAAGTTTACGACCTGCACATGGAAATCTTCTGGTGGTGCGTGGGCATCGCCGTGGTGGTTTTCGGCGCGATGATCATTTCGATCATTTTCCACCGCAAGTCGAACAACCCGGAACCGGCCAAGTTCCATCACAACACCACGGTCGAAGTCATCTGGACGGTCATCCCGTTCCTGATCCTGATCCTGATGGCCGTGCCTGCCGCCAAGACGTTGCTGAAGATGGAAGACTTCCGCGAATCGGATATCTCCATCAAGGTCACGGCGCTGCAGTGGAAGTGGAATTACGATTACATCGAGGAAGGCTTCGATTTCTACTCCACGCTGGATGAAAAATCGAACGCCATCCGCCAGGTCAACTCCGGCCTGGACCCTAACGAACACGAGAACTACCTGCTGGACGTCGACAAGCGTGTCGTCATCCCGACCGGCAAGAAGGTCCGCCTGCTGCTGACCTCGGCCGACGTGATCCATTCCTGGTGGGTGCCGGGCTTTGCCGTCAAGAAGGACGCCATCCCGGGCTTCATCAACGAGCTCTGGTTCAACGTCGAGGAAGGCAAGGAAGGCGTCTACCGCGGCCAGTGCACCGAGCTGTGTGGCCGTGACCATGGCTTCATGCCGATCGTGGTCGAGGCCGTGACCCAGGAAGAATATGCCGAGTGGGTCAACGAGCAGCGCATCGCTGCCGGCCTGGAGCCGAAGACGGCGTCCGAGATCAAGGACGTGGTCGATGGTGACGAGGCGCTTGAAGAGGCCGCTGCCGCCGATGCCAGGGAGCCGATTGCCGACAGCCAGTCCGAGGCTGCTGTCGAGGAATGGACCATGGATGTCGCCATGCAGCGCGGTGAAGCGGCTTACGTGACCAGCTGTGGCGCCTGCCACCAGGCCAATGGCGAGGGCATGCCGGCCGCCGGTTTCCCGGCGCTGAAAGGCTCGGCGATGGTCACTGACGACGTCGCTGCCCACATCGACATCGTGCTGAACGGCAAGGCCGGCACGGCCATGGCCGCCTTCGGCAACCTTTCCGACGAGGACATTGCTGCGATCGTGACCTACGAGCGCAACGCCTGGGGCAACAATACCGGCGATCTCGTCACACCGTCTGACATCAAGGCTGCGCGCTGAGCGCGGCGTCGAGGACAAGAGCTATGAGCACGACTGCTGAAGCACTCCACGATCACGACCACGATCACCACGGGCCGACTGGCCTGAAGCGCTGGTTGTTCACGACCAATCACAAGGACATCGGCACGATGTACCTGATCTTCTCGCTGCTGATGTTCTTTACCGGCGGCGCGATGGCGATGGTGATTCGTCTCGAACTGTTCCAGCCGGGCCTGCAGTGGGTCGACCCGGGTTTCTTCAACTCCATGACCACCATGCACGCACTTATCATGGTGTTCGGTGCGGTGATGCCGGCCTGGGTGGGTTTTGCCAACTGGATGATCCCGCTGATGATCGGCGCGCCGGACATGGCGCTGCCGCGCATGAACAACTGGTCCTTCTGGATCCTGCCGGTGGCCTTCGGTCTGCTGCTGTCGACCCTGTTCGCCGAAGGTGGCGCGCCGGCCGGTGGCTGGACGCTGTACCCGCCGCTGGTGTTGCAGACCGGTGATGCCTTCCCGTTCGCGATGCTGTCGGTCCACTTGATGGGTCTGTCTTCCATCATGGGTTCGATCAACGTGATCGCGACCATCCTGAACATGCGCGCACCGGGCATGACCCTGCTGAAGATGCCGATCTTCGTCTGGTCCTGGCTGATCACTGCCTACTTGCTGATCGCCGTGATGCCGGTGCTCGCGGGTGCCGTGACCATGCTGATTACCGACCGTTACTTCGGTACCAGCTTCTTCACCGCCGCAGGCGGTGGTGACCCGGTGATGTTCCAGCACATCTTCTGGTTCTTCGGTCACCCCGAGGTCTACATCATGATCCTGCCGGCCTTCGGCGTGGTGTCGGAGATCCTGCCGACCTTCGCTCGCAAGCGCCTGTTCGGTTACGAAGCGATGGTCTACGCCATCGCCGCCATTGCGTTCCTGTCGTTCATCGTCTGGGCCCACCACATGTTCACCGTCGGCATGCCGTTCGCAGGCGAGGTGTTCTTCATGTTCACCACCATGCTGATCGCGGTTCCGACCGGCGTGAAGGTGTTCAACTGGGTGGCGACGATGTGGAAGGGCGCGATGACCTTCGAAACGCCGATGCTGTTCACGCTGGCGTTCGTGTTCCTGTTCACCATCGGTGGTTTCTCGGGCCTGATGCTCGCCATCGCGCCGGCCGATTTCCAGTACCACGACACCTACTTCGTGGTGGCGCATTTCCACTACGTACTGGTGCCGGGCGCCGTGTTCGCGCTGATGGCAGCCACGTACTACTGGCTGCCGAAGTGGACCGGCAACATGGTCAACGAAACGCTGGGCAAGACGCACTTCTGGTTGTCGGCAGTGTCCGTCAACGTGCTGTTCTTCCCGCAGCACTTCCTGGGCCTGGCCGGCATGCCGCGTCGCATTCCGGATTACTCCACCCAGTTCGCCGACTTCAACTGGTGGTCGTCCATGGGTGGCTTCGCCTTCGGTCTCAGCCAGCTGATGTTCGTCTACGTGATCATTCACACGGTCAAGGGTGGTGCTGGCAAGGCACCGGCTGCGCCGTATGAAGGTTCCTACAGCCTCGAGTGGCGCGTTGCCAGCCCGGCGCCGCACCACACCTGGGAAGAAGCGCCGGTCATCGCTGACGATGATCACAAGGTGCATTCCTGAGGCTGGCTGACGAGCAATGAGCGACATGTCCGAAGAACAGCAGAAGCAGGCCCGCAAGGCCGCCATTCGCACCGCCATCGTCCTTGGACTGGTGGCGGCTGCGTTCTTCCTGGCGAGCTTCTACTACCTGCCGGAAAAGGCAGCGGGCGGCTGACATGAACGAGCAGCAGGACAAGACCAACACGGGCATGGACGAACGCGGCGACAACCGTGTCACCGTGCGCCAGCTGCTGTTGATCATCGCCGGCAGCTTCGTGTTCGGCGTGTTCGTGCTGCCGCCGCTGTATGACGTGATCTGTGAAGTCACCGGCCTCAATGGCACGGTGAACTCGGTGCCGAAGCAGGTGACCGAGAACGTCCAGGAGAACCGCGAGGTCAAGGTGGAGTTCCTGGTCTCGACACAGGGCCAGTGGGAGTTCACCCGGCCGGTGCCGAGCATGGTGGTCAAGCCGGGCAAGATGTACGGCGCGGATTTCTTCGCGAAGAACCTGACCGGCTCCTCGCAGGTCGCGCAGGCCGTGCCCAGCGTGTCGCCGAGCATTGCGGCGCGTTACTTCATCAAGACCGAGTGCTTCTGCTTCGACCAGCAGAGCTTTGCGGCCGGTGAAGCCAAGGACATGCCGGTGCGTTTCGTGGTCGACCCGGACCTGCCGGAAGACATCGAAACCATCACGCTTTCCTACACCTTCTACTCCATCAACCAGGTTGCCAGCCGGGATTGATGGAAGACTGAATCAGAACAACGGAATTACCTTTCGAGGGGAATCGAAATGGCACATACACAAGACAAATATTACGTACCGCACAGCAGCCACTGGCCGATCGTGGGTTCCATCGGCCTGTTGCTGATGATGTACGGCGCAGGCAGCTGGCTGAACGGCAAGGGTTTCGGCGAGTACGTCATGTACGCCGGTATCGCCGTCATCCTGTACATGGTTGTCGGCTGGTTCGGCACGGTGATTCGCGAGAGCGAAGCCGGCATGAACAACGACGCCGTCGATCGTTCCTACCGCTGGGGCATGAGCTGGTTCATCTTCTCGGAAGTGATGTTCTTCGCGGCCTTCTTCGGTGCGCTGTTCTACGCACGTCAGTATTCGATTCCCTGGGTGGGCGGTGAAGGCAGCAATTTCTTCACCAACCTGCTGCTGTGGTCCGGTTACGAAGCCACCTGGCCGACCAATGGTCCGGCCAACGTCGGCGGCGAGTACGAAGTCATGGGCGCAATGGGGCTGCCGTTCTACAACACCCTGTTGCTGCTGACCTCGGGCCTGACCATCACCATTGCGCACCACGCGCTCAAGGATGGCAATCGCAAGCTGCTGAACTGGGGCCTGTTCGCGACCATCGCGCTGGGCTTTGCCTTCGTCGGCCTGCAGGCCTACGAGTACTACCATGCCTACACCGCGATGAACCTTACGCTGGAAACCGGCATGTACGGCTCCACCTTCTACATGCTGACCGGTTTCCACGGCATGCACGTGACCCTCGGTGCCATCATGATCACCGTGATCCTCGGTCGCACCCTCAAGGGTCACTTTACCGCCGACAAGCACTTCGGTTTCGAAGCGGTCGCGTGGTACTGGCACTTTGTCGACGTAGTCTGGCTTGGCCTCTACATCTTCGTGTATTGGTTGTAAGGCGACGTCTTCTTGCCGCTGGTGTTGTTGGCGTTCGACTCGCGATGCTCACGTACTTCCGGGTACGTTCCGCTCGCTCGTCGAACCCCGCCTAGCCAGCATCAAGAATCCATCCGCCCTTGAGGCTGTCGCAGGCTTCGCTTCGAGTCGGTAAGGATTTGATTTCAGGGAAGGCGCTGCGCATGCAGCGCCTTCTTGCCGACAGGCTGCTGACCGAAAGCGTTTAGCGGTTGGGCTGGATCCAGCCGAGGTGATAGGCCACGAAGATGAACAGGAACAGGCCGATCGACAGGCCGATGCGCCAGGTCAGGGCCTTGACCATTTTCTTGCTGTCTTCCTCTGGCCCGGGCTTTTTCACCAGCGTGATCATGGCGGAGCCCAGCGAGTAGAGAATACCGAGAAAGACGACAACAACGAGCAGTTTCATTTTTTCGTCCCGGTCTTGTGAGGGAGCTGAAAAGTAGCACGCCGCCCTATGACTCGCAATTCAGACAAGCAGACGCTGTTGATTCTTGCAGTGCTTGTACCCGCCGTATTTGCCGGGCTGGTGTCGCTGTCCTGGTGGCAGTTGCAGCGCGGCAACGACAAGGCGGCATTGCACCGCGCGTTCGACTCGACCGCCGGCATGCAGGAGCTGGCTGCGCCGAGCCATGCAGACCTGGCCGAAGCAGGCCTGTACTCGGACGTCAGCCTGGCGGGCCATTACATGACGGACAGGCAGTTCCTGCTCGACAACATGAATGGCAGTGGCGGCGCCGGCTATCACGTCCTGACGCCGTTTCGCATCGAGGGCTCGGATGCCGTCGTGCTGGTCGATCGTGGCTGGGTAAGGAAGGACTTCGGCGCGGCGTTGCCGGCGATCGACGTCGGAGCTGGTGCGCGCAAGGTATCCGGCAAGCTGGCGCCGTTGCCACGACCCGGCCTGGTGTTGCCAGCAGAAGAGGCGAGCGGCTGGCCGCGCGTGGTGCAGTTTTCCAGCCTTGAAGTCCTGGCAGGCCAGCTCGGCGAGCCCCTGGGTGAGTTCATCCTGTTGCTGGCGGCGAGCGACGGCGACGGCTTCGAACGTGACTGGCAGCCACCCGGCCTGCTGCCTGAACGGCATTATGCCTATGCCTTCCAGTGGGGAGCGCTGGCATTGACCTGGGTAACGATTTTCGTGGTGCTGGCGGTTCGTCGCCAGCGTCGCAAGCGAAGCACAACGGAGAGCGAATGAACAACAAACTGACCCTTGGCATCCTTGCCGTGCTGTTCTTCGGACCGCTGGTCACGGCTTACGTGTGGTTCTTCTACTTCACCGACGTCACCACCGGGACCGTGAACAAGGGCGACCTGGTCGATCCCGCCGTGCAGGTTTCATCGCTGGCAGAGGCGGCCGGCGCGCCCGCGGCCTTCAATGGCCAGTGGGCCATCGTGCATGTCGTTCGGGATGGCTGCCAGTCCGATTGCCAGCAAAGCGTGTTCCTGACGCGCCAGGTGTGGACGCGTCTCAACAAGGACGCGTCGCGGGTGCAGCGCTACGTGTTGCTGGAAGGCGATGCCGACATGCCGGTTTTCGAGCAGGAGCATCGTGACCTGGAAGTGATGCGCGCTGATGCAAAAACGATCAATCAGGCCTTCGAGGGCATTCCGGTGGGTCGTATCTACCTCGTTGATCCGAACGGGTTCCTGATGATGTCCTATCCACAACCGCTGGTGCCGGACGACCTCTTCGATGACCTGCGGCGCCTGATGAAGTATTCGAAGACGGGAGAGGTGCAATGAAGTGGTTCTCCCGCCTTGCCCTGCTGGCCTCCATGCTGGCCTGGTTCGTGGTCATCCTCGGTGCTTTCGTGCGCCTGTCGGATGCAGGCCTGGGTTGCCCGGACTGGCCGGTCTGCTACGGCCACCTCGCCTGGCCGACAGCGGAAGAGCATGTCGCGGCGGCTAATGAAGCGTATCCGGAGCGACCCGTTGAGGTCCACAAGGCCTGGAAGGAACAGGTCCACCGCCATCTCGCCGCCATGCTTGGCGTGCTGGTGCTGACGCTCGCCCTGATGGCCAGCTGGTCGAACTCGCGGCGCCGCGGCTTCATCATCACTTCGGCGGTCACCGCCGCGGCCGGAACGGTGCTGTACATCGTCGGCTGGCCCATGGTGTCGCTGGCCCTGTCGGCGGTGGCCATCGGCCTGCCGCTGTATGGCCTGTTCAGTTGGAAAGACGACTGGCATGCGCGCCATACGGCTGGCCTGCTGGCCCTCATCATTTTCCAGGCCATGCTGGGCATGTGGACGGTCACCATGCTGGTGAAGCCCATCATCGTGACGGCGCACCTGCTGGGTGGCATGGCGACCTGGGGCTTGTTGTGGCTGCTGTACCTCCGCTCACGAGGCCAACTGGCCGTGAACACCGGTAACCGCTTTGCTGGCCTGCGCACGCTGACTTTCGCGGCGTTGGTTGCGGTCATCGTGCAGATCTACCTCGGTGGTTGGACCAGCACCAATTACGCAGCGCTGGCCTGCCCGGATTTTCCGACCTGCCAGGGCGAGTGGCTGCCTGCGATGGACCTGGCCGAGGGCTTCAAGCCCTGGCGCGGCCTCGGCGTTGACTACGAGGGCGGCGTGCTGGAGAACGAGGCGCGCGTGGGCGTGCATTACGTGCACCGTCTGGGCGCGATTGCCGTGCTCCTGATTGTCGGCAGCCTGGTGTTCCGTGCCCGACGGGCAGGGCAGCAGGATGGCAGGCTGCGGCTGCTGGGCGCATCGGTTGGTGTCCTGCTCGTTGCCCAGGTCCTGCTGGGCATCAGCGTGGTCAAGTACGGCCTGCCGCTGTGGCTGGCGGTCGCGCACAACGGCACGGCAGCCCTGCTGTTGGCGTCGTTGATCACGCTCGCGTACGCTCTCAGGCCTGTAGAACAGTGATCGGGATCCCTAGCCAGTCATGAATCTTGCCCTGAAAGCCCGTTTCAACGACTACCTGGAGCTGACCAAGCCCAAGGTGGTGTCGCTGATCGCCTTTACCGCCATTGTCGGCATGTTGCTGGCCGTGCCGGGCTGGGTGCCGCTGGATCGCTTCGTGTTCGGCCTGCTGGGTATCTGGCTGGCCGCTGCCTCGGCCGCGGCATTGAACCACCTGATCGACCAGCGCGCCGATGCCGAGATGAACCGCACCCGCAACCGACCGCTGCCGACCGGCCACGTGTCGGGACGCGAAGCGCTGGTGTTTGCGCTGACCCTCGGTGTGGTGTCGATGCTGCTGCTGTGGTTCCTGGTGAATCCGCTCACGGCCGTGCTGACGTTCTTCTCGCTGATCGGCTATGCCGTCATCTACACCGTGTTCCTGAAGCGTGCCACGCCGCAGAACATCGTCATCGGTGGCGCCGCGGGCGCAGCACCACCGGTGCTTGGCTGGACGGCGATTACCGGAGAGATTTCCGCCGAACCCTTGTTGCTGTTCCTGATCATCTTCATCTGGACGCCGCCGCATTTCTGGGCGCTGGCCATCCATCGCCGTGATGACTACGCACGGGTCAATATCCCGATGCTGCCGGTCACCCACGGCATCCCGTTCACGCGCCTGCAGATCATTCTCTACACCATCCTGTTGCTGGTGGTCAGCATCCTGCCGTACCTCATCGGCATGAGTGGCCCGATCTATCTCGTCGCGGCACTGGT
>JAWWBS010000049.1 GCA_033720895.1 Gammaproteobacteria bacterium | reverse complement strand
CCGCCATGTTTCCGAAGCGCGTCGGGCTGCCGAGCGCCAGGCCGGCACATTCGCGCAGGTCGTCGTGGCTGGCATAGGGCGGCCCATCGGCAGGGATGTCGTCCTCGGTTGCTTCGGTCACGGGCGATACCGGTGGCACGGTGCGAATGCGAGCGCTGGCACCCTTGACCGAGTCGATGCCACGCGCGATCTGTTGCGCCATTTCTGCGACATGACCCGTGCGACTGTAATAAAGCACCAGGATGTCACTCATGCGAGCAGCTCCAGCACGGCTTCCGGTGGGCGGCCGATGGCTGCCTTGTCTCCGGCGATAACGATGGGTCGTTGCAGCAGCTTCGGGAATTCGGCAATGGCGGCCAGCAGTTCTTCGTCGCTGCTGTCCTTGCCGAGACCGGCTGCCTTGTATTCATCCTCGCCGCTGCGAACCATCGCGCTGACCGGCTCGTCCAGCATGCCAGCCAGTGTCTCCAGCGCAGGCCGGTCCAGGGGCTGCTTGAGGTACTCGACAATCTCGGGCTCGACGCCCCGGTCTTGCAACAAGCCCAGGGCCTGGCGGGACTTTGAGCAGCGCGGATTGTGCAAAATCGTCACTTTCATGGATGTAAAACGTCCTGTGAATGGGGAAGATGGCAGTGCAGACCGCGTTGTGGGTCGGCGGGCTGCAGGTGTCGCGACATTCTAACCAATGAGAGGCGTGCAAATATCGCCTCGCATCGGGTGCCAGAGCTGCGACACCGGTCACAACGTTACCGAAAAAACGGTGTAACATCCTTAACTTATGCTACATTCTTGAGACCTGCCTCGCTTGACAGCTTTTTCCAGCGAGGGTAGTTTCAAGTGAAGTTTCTAGAGTCTTGGCGGGTTCCCTCGGAATTCCGTCATTCAAAACAACAAGTTAGGCCCGGAGTGAGACTAATGAACAAGATTGCATTCAAGACGATTGCCATGCTGCTGCTGTCGTTCGGCATCGCAGCCGGTTGCGCCACCGCACCGGAGCAGACCGGTCCGACGCAGGCCGAACTCGAAGCGCAGCGCGCTGCTGAAGAAGCCGAGCGCCGTGCCGCCGAGAATGCTGCTTGCCTGGAGCGCGCCAACGTTCTGCTCGAAGAAGTGATGGCGTACACCGGCCTGAACAGCGATCAGCAGGGTACCCTGGACGCGGCCAAGGCTGCGATGGACAACAACGAAGGTTGCCGTGCACGTGACCTGCTGGCTGGCCTCGCTTCCGAGCTGGATGCTGCCATGATGACCTACTCGGTTGTCGCTGGTGACAGCCTGTGGGGCATTGCTGGCAAGAGCGAAGTCTACGGCAACAGCTACCAGTGGCCGCTGATCTACAAGACCAACAGCGACAAGATTTCGGACGCTGACCTGATCTACCCGGGCCAGGAGTTCGACATCGACAAGAACCCGACTGCAGGTGCTGTCGACGCCGCCGTGAACCACGCCAAGACCCGTGGTGCATGGACCATCGGCGAGACGGAAGCTTCCGACGAGGCTTACCTGTCGAACTGATCACAGTTCCGGTGATTGAAGAAAGAGGGCTCTCCGAGCCCTCTTTTTTTTGTGCCCGCTTTGGCGTATCAAGAAATCATTGAAGCAATGAATGGAGCAGTTCCATGTCGGTATGCAAGCGGTGTTTCGTGGACGGACGCGTGCAGGGCGTGTTCTACCGTGCCTCGACTGCAGAGAAGGCGGCGAAGTGGAACGTCACGGGTTACGCACACAACCTTGATGACGGTCGCGTGGAGGTGCTGGCCTGCGGTCGCGAGGAAGATGTCGACATGCTGGTCGAGTGGTTGCACCACGGGCCGAAGTTCGCGCGAGTGAAATCGGTAGAGATTCACGATGCCGATGATGCGCCACCGGCTTCATTCAGCACCACTGGTTGAACTGAAAGCTAGCGGCGATACCAGCGTTCCGACAAGGCGCTGAAGACCTTGTCCGGGTATTTGCGACGGCCGGTGCTGCCGTTGTAGCGCGCCAGTCCCTTGCGGTAATCACCGTTTTCCATGTCGATGTAGTACTTCAGGATGATCACGCCCATGCGGACGTTGGTTTCCATGTCGAACAGGTTGTCTTCGGGGTGGCCGATCTCGTCCAGCCAGAAAGGCATGACCTGCATCAGCCCCTGCGCCCCCGCGTAGGAAATTGCGAACCGATCGAATGCGCTTTCCACCTCGATGACCGCCAGTACCAGCTCGGGCGGCAGGCCGGCACGCGTGGCCTCGCGATGCACCAGGCGGAGTATGGTGAGGCGTTCCTCGTGATCCTTCACGTACTTGTAAAGGCGATGCGACATGTCGGTCATCCAGACCTCGGCATCGAAGCGATCTTCGAACGACTCGGCGTTCTCGATGGCGGACTTCAACAGCTTGCCCAGCTCCGGATCGCGTTCCTGCGGTCCGGCCAGCAAATGCGACGACATGCCGGCAAGCGTAGCGGCCAGCAGGAATCGACAGCAGTTGAGAGCCGGCACGCGCATCAGCGCCCCAGTCTTGCCTTCAGCTGGTTCGCGATCTCACCCACGGCGACATCGGTCGGCTTTTCATCGGTGCGATGCTTGTACTCGACCTGGTCGTTGGCAAGACCACGGTCACCGATGACAACGCGATGCGGGATGCCGGTCAGTTCCATGTCAGCGAACATCACACCTGGACGCGCCTTGCGATCGTCCAGCAGCACATCGATGCCGTCGGCCTGCAATTCGGCGTAAAGCTTTTCGGCCGCTTCGCGGACGGCATCGGACTTCTGCATGTTCATCGGCACGATTGCCACTTCGAAGGGTGCGATCGCATCCGGCCAGATGATGCCGGCATCGTCATGGTTCTGCTCGATCGCGGCAGCAACCACGCGGGTCACGCCGATGCCATAACAGCCCATGGTCAGGACCTGTTCCTTGCCGCCTTCATCGAGCACGCGCGCATTCATCGCTTCGCTGTACTTGCGACCCAGCTGGAAGATGTGACCGACTTCGATGCCGCGTGCGATCTTCAGCGTTCCCTTGCCATCCGGGCTCGGGTCGCCTTCGACCACGTTGCGCAGGTCGGCGGTAGCGGTGATCTTCGCATCACGGTCCCAGTTGACGTTCTTCAAGTGGAAGTCGTCTTCATTGGCGCCGGTCACGAAATCCGCGAGCACGGCAGCGGCATGGTCGACAATGATCGGGCAGTCCAGTCCGACCGGTCCGCAGGATCCCGGGGCAGCGCCCGTCAACTCCTTGATCGCCTCGGCGGAAGCAAACACCAGCGGGCTGGCGACGCCCTCGATCTTGGCGGCTTTTACTTCGTTAAGCGTGTGATCGCCACGCAGCACCAGCGCGACGGTGTCGTCGTTCTCGCCCTCGACAAAAAGAATCTTGATCGAGCGATCGGCGGGTACGCCAGCGGACTCTGCCAGCGCGTCGATGGTGCGCAGTCCGGGGGTTGCAAACTTTTCCATGTCGGCGCCCGGGGCAGGTCGTTCCGTCTTCGGTGCGATCGCTTCGGCCAGTTCGGTATTCGCGGCGTAATCGCTGTCGGTCGAGAACGCGATCGCGTCTTCACCGGAATCGGCCAGCACGTGGAATTCGTGAGAAAAACTGCCGCCGATCGCGCCGGTGTCGGCGCGCACGGGACGGAATTCCAGGCCGATACGTTCGAAAATGCGCGAGTAGGCCGCGTGCATGGCGTGATAGGTCTGGTCCAGCGAGTCGTCGTCGAGATGGAAAGAGTAGGCGTCCTTCATGGTGAACTCGCGACCACGCATCACGCCGAAGCGCGGGCGGATCTCGTCGCGGAACTTGGTCTGGATCTGGTAGAGCGTCAGCGGCAGCTGCTTGTAGCTGTGAATCTCGCGACGGATGATGTCGGTGACGACTTCCTCCGCGGTCGGCGCGTAGCAGAACTCGCGGTTGTGGCGGTCCTTGAGGCGCAGCAACTCCGGGCCGTACTCGTCCCAGCGGCCCGATTCTTCCCACAGCTCGGCCGCCTGTACCGTCGGCATCAGGATTTCCACCGCACCGGCACGATCCATCTCCTCGCGGACGATGTTCTCGACCTTGCGCAGCACCCGCACGCCCAGTGGCATCCAGGTGTACAAGCCGGCGGCCTGGCGGCGAATCATGCCCGCGCGCAGCATGAGCTGGTGGCTGACGATCTCGGCGTCGGCCGGGGTTTCCTTGGTGGTGGCGAGCGGGAACTGGGAGGTGCGCATGTAGCTTCCTGATTATGTTGATGATTTATTCCAAGGCGGATTGTATGCGCTGGCCGCCAGCCAGTACAGGTCGGAGCTGCGGTTTCGATCCGCCATGGGCAGGGCAGGTCCCTGATTTGCTTGAAAAGCGCGAGCGGCGGACGTACTTTGCCGAGCTATGACAACCCTCTACATGAACGATCTCGATGCCAGCGGGCTGGCCGGCAAGCGGATTGCCGTGCTCGGCTATGGCGCCCAGGGCCGCGCCCAGGCGCAGAACCTCAAGGACAGCGGCCATGATGTCTGCGTCGGCCTGCGGTCGGAATCGTCGCGGCGCGAGCAAGCCGTGGCGGATGGCCTGGAGGTATTGCCGCCGGCGGATGCGGCCAGGGATGCAGATGTCATCGTCATGCTGGTGCCGGATACGGTGCAGCCCGAAGTTTACGCCGAGCTGGAGATATCGATACAGCAGGGCGCCTGCCTGGTATTTGCACATGGTTATTCCCTGCATTTCGGCAAGCTCCGGCCGCGGGAGGACCTGGATGTGGTGCTGGTCGCGCCGATGGGTATCGGCGAGCAGGTTCGCGAGGTCTACCTCAAGGGTGCCGGCGTGCCGGCGCTGCTGGCGGTGGCGCAGGACGGCACGAGCCAGGCGCGGGCCATTGCCGAAGGCTATGCCCTTGCCAATGGCCATGGCCACGCGGGCGTCATTGAAACGACGGTCGCCGAGGAAACCGAAACCGACCTGTTTGCCGAGCAGGCCGTGCTCTGCGGTGGCATGAATCATCTCGTCAGCATGGCGTTCGAGACCCTGGTCGAGGCGGGTTACCAGCCGGAAGTGGCATATTTCTGCTGCCTGCACGAAGTCAGCTTCATCGCCCGGATGGTGCAACGCCGGGGCATTGCCGGCATGCGCGAATCGATATCGCCGGTCGCCGAGTTCGGCGACTATATCGCCGGCCCGAGGGTCATCAATGACAGCAGTCGCCAGGCAATGCGCGATTTGCTGGCGGAAATTCGCGATGGTCGCTTCCTCGCCACCCTGGATGCGGAGCTCGAGACCGGCGCGCCGGTCATCAAGGCTGGCCGTGCCGAGGCGCGCGAGGCCTTGCTGGACGAGGTCGGCGAGCGCCTCAGGAGCCGCATGGCCTTTCTCAAGCGCTGACACGCCGGCGTCCTGCCCCCTGGCAGCCCGTTCCTGACAGAATCGGGCCAACATGGCATCATCACACCTTGAATATGAGAGAGCAGCAGGCCGCATCCCGCGGCCTGTCGCGTGGAGGAACCAGCAGTGAGCAGCAAGTCCAAGACGCCAGAAACCGAACAGCCGGTCAAGAAGCGGCGCCGCGGTATCTACCTGCTTCCCAACCTGTTCACCACGGCCGCCTTGTTCTGCGGTTTCTATGCCATCGTGGCATCGATGAGCGATCGCTTCGAAGAAGCGGGCATCGCCATCTTCGTGGCCATGGTGCTGGACGGCCTTGATGGTCGTGTCGCCAGGCTGACCAACACCCAGAGCGATTTCGGCAAGGAATACGATTCGCTGTCGGACATGTTGTCCTTTGGCGTGGCACCGGCATTGGTCATGTACCAGTGGGGTTTCGAAGGACTGGCGGATTACGGCTGGCTGTGGGCCAAGCTGGGTTGGATCGGTGCCTTTTTCTTCACCGGTTGCGCGGCGCTCAGGCTGGCACGTTTCAATGTTCGTGTCGGCGTGGTCGACAAGCGCTTTTTCCAGGGCCTGCCCAGCCCGATGGCGGCGGCCGTGGTGGCCGGTGCGGTCTGGGTCGGAGCGCGCCTCGGCATCGAGGGTGGCATGCTGGCGATCCCGGCGTTCTTCCTGACCGTGACTGCCGGTGCACTGATGGTCAGCAACATCAGCTATTACAGCTTCAAGGATTTCAGCCTCACGCGCCGCGTGCGTTTCACGACGATTCTTCCCATCCTGCTGATCTTTGTCGCGATAGCGACCAATCCGCCGGGGGTGTTGTTTGTCATGGCGCTCACATTCACCGCCAGCGGTCCGATCATTTCACTCATTCGCTGGCGTCGCCGTCGCCTGCAACGGGCAGATGATGTCCCGGGCAGCGAGGCGGCCGATGACGAAACCGAAGATTCCGACGCAAGCTGAGTATCGATGAGCAAGCGTGCTGCCATTCTAGATCGCCTCGGCATCCAGCAGTGGGTGTTGCGCGGCCATGAACCGGCGGCAGTCGAGGCACCGGCAGCGCCAGGAGATGCTGCCGCGCCCGCGCCAACTCGTCCGGTGTCGACGGCTGCCAACGAAATGAAGGCCTTGCTGGAATACGAACAGCCGCAGGTGTCCGCGCCGACGACGGAGCCGCATCCGGACGTTGCCCGGCAGGGCGTCGAGGTGCAGGCGAGCGACTGGTCCGAATTGCGCGCCGAGGTAGCCGGCTGCACGGCCTGCGAACTGCACAAGACCCGTACGCAAACCGTCTTTGGTGTCGGCAACGAGCAAGCCGACTGGATGATCATAGGTGAAGCGCCCGGTGCCGAAGAGGACAAGCGCGGCGAGCCTTTCGTGGGCACAGCAGGACAGTTGCTGGACCTGATACTCGAAAGCATCGACCAGCCGCGCAGCAAGAGCTTCATTGCGAACATCCTGAAATGCCGACCACCCAGCAATCGTGATCCGCACCAGGACGAGGCTGCGGCTTGCAGCGGGTTCCTGGACAAGCAGATCGAGTGGGTGCAGCCGAAAGTCATTCTCTGCGTCGGCCGCGTGTCGGCGCAGACGCTGCTGTCCAGCAGCGAGTCGACTGCCAGGCTCCGGGGCAAGGTGCATCGCCATCCCGCGACCGGCATCCCGGTCGTGGTGACCTATCATCCGGCCTACCTCCTCAGGCGGCCGATCGAGAAGCGCAAGGTCTGGGAAGACCTGAAACTTGCCAGGCGGGTGGCCGCCGGCGAGGTCACTGCCTGATGAGTGCCCAGCTCGACGCCGTGCCGATGTTCCGGCCGATGCGCGAGGAAGATCTCGACCACGTCATGCTGACCGAGTCCCGGGCCTATAACAGTCCCTGGACCCGCGGTATTTTCCGCGACTGTCTCCGGGCCAGCTACAGCTGCTGGGTGATGGAAGTCGAAGGCGGCATCCGCGGCCACGGCGTCCTGTCGGTGGCCGTGGGCGAGACCCATATTCTCAATGTCTGCATCGACCCGGAGCTGCAAGGCCAGGGTTACGGGCGGCAGCTGTTGCTGCACCTGCTGGAGCTGTCCACGGATTACGGTGCCAGGATGGCGCTGCTGGAAGTGCGACCTTCCAACCAGGCGGCCGTCCGGCTTTATGAATCGGTCGGCTTCAGCGAGGTCGGCCGCCGCAAGGACTACTACCCGGGCGGGCCGAATGGCGGGCCCGGCCGCGAGGACGCGCTGGTCATGGCGCTGGGCCTGGGCGAGCCGGATGCAGAACAGCCCGGGCTGGGGCCCGAACTGGACTGAGTTCAGCAGCAGCGGCCGTGTTCCGCTACAATGCCGCCTCATTTCGAGCAGCAATTCCGGCGATTTCCTTCATGCACGAGAAACAGATCCAGCGCCGTCGCACCTTTGCGATCATCTCCCACCCTGATGCGGGCAAGACCACGCTGACCGAGAAGCTCCTGCTCTTCGGTGGTGCGATCCAGCTCGCCGGCACGGTGAAGGGCCGCAAGGCGGCACGCCATGCCACGTCGGACTGGATGAAGCTGGAGCAGCAGCGCGGCATTTCCATCACCTCGTCGGTGATGCAGTTCCCGTTCCAGGATCACATCGTCAACCTGCTCGATACCCCGGGCCATGAAGATTTTTCCGAGGATACCTATCGCACGCTGACGGCAGTGGACTCGGCGCTGATGGTGATCGACTGTGCCAAGGGCGTCGAGGAGCGCACCATCAAGCTGATGGATGTCTGTCGCCTGCGCGACACGCCGATCTTCACCTTCATCAACAAGCTCGACCGCGAAGGCCGCGAGCCGACCGAATTGCTGGATGAAGTCGAGGACGTGCTGAAGATCCGCTGCGCACCCATCACCTGGCCCATCGGCATGGGCAAGCAGCTGCGCGGCATCTACCACCTGGTGGAAGATCGCATCTACATCTACGAAGAGTCCCGCAAGGAAGGCAAGAAAGGCCGCCTCGGCGAGACGCGCATCATCGAGGGCCTGGACAGCGACGAGGCGAAGGAATTCCTCGGCAACGATCATGCGGACTATTGCGATGAAATCGAACTGGTACGCGGCGCATCGAACGAATTCGATCTCGATGCCTACCTCAAGGGCGAGCTGACGCCGGTATTCTTCGGTTCCGCAATTGCCAACTTCGGCGTGCGTGAATTGCTGGAGTCCTTCGTGCAGCATGCGCCGGCGCCACAGCCGCGCGCGACCACGACACGCGAGGTCACGCCGGACGAAGACAAGCTCACCGGCTTCGTGTTCAAGATCCAGGCCAACATGGATCCGCAGCATCGTGACCGCATTGCGTTCATGCGGATATGCTCGGGCGAATTCCGCAAGGGCATGAAGATCAAGAGCTCGCGACTGGGCAAGGACCTGAAGATCGCCGATGCGCTGACCTTCATGGCTTCGGATCGCGAATCCGCCGAGACGGCTTACGCTGGCGACATCATCGGCCTGCACAATCACGGCACCATCAATATCGGTGACACCTTCACGCAGGGCGAGGACATGGTCTTCACCGGCATTCCGAGCTTTGCGCCGGAGCTTTTCCGGCGCGCCGTGCTGAAGGATCCGCTGCGCATGAAGCAGCTGCAAAAGGGCTTGCAGCAGCTTTGCGAAGAGGGTGCCACGCAGCTGTTCAAGCCCATGCGCAACAACGACATGATTCTCGGTGCGGTCGGCATCCTGCAGTTCGACGTGGTCGCCCATCGCCTGAAGGAAGAATACGGCGTCGAAGCGATTTTCGAGACCGTGCAGGTGAACACCGCGCGTTGGATCCATTGCGATGACGACAAGATGCTGGCCGAGTTCAAGCGCAAGGCCGAAGACAACCTCGCGCTCGATCATGGCGACCAGCTGGTCTACATCGCACCGACGCGCGTCAACCTGCAGCTGGCGCAGGAAAAGTGGCCGGACATCGAGTTCCGCGCCACCCGCGAACTGATTGCAGAGTAGGGCCGCTTGCGGCATTCACCCCTTGCTGAGGTAGACTCGCGCCTAGCGATACCACAGCAAAGGGGATAACGATGTCTGTCAAAGGTGCCCTGCAGGGCCGGTCCGTCTGGTCCTGGACCTTCTACGACTGGGCGAACTCCGCATTCGCCACGACCGTCATGGCGGGCTTCTTTCCGATTTTCCTCAAGCAGTACTGGTCGGGCGATGCCGACCCTTCAACCAGCACTTTCTACCTCGGTGTGGGCAATGCCATCGCCGGCATCATTGTTGCCGCCATCGCTCCGATTCTCGGTGCGATTGCCGATCGCGGCGGGGCGCGCAAGAAATTCCTGCTGTTCTTTACCGTGCTGGGCGTGCTGATGACGGCCGGGCTGTATTTCGTCGCGCAGGGCGACTGGCAGATGGCGGTGGCGCTGTACGTGCTCGGCACGGTCGGCTTCACGGCCGGCATCGTGTTCTACGATGCGCTGATCGTCGATGTGGCGAAGCCGGAACATTCCGACTTCGTGTCCGGTGTGGGTTATGCCGCCGGCTACCTCGGTGGTGGCCTGCTGTTTGCGATCAATGTCTGGATGACCTTGCAGCCTGCGACCTTCGGCCTTGCAGATGCCGCCGAAGCCGTGCGCATTTCCTTCCTGATGGTGGCTGCCTGGTGGGCGATCTTTTCGATCCCGGTGTTCCTGTTCGTCAAGGAACGCGAGCCCGAGGTGCAGGTCGGTTTCGCCCGGGCGATACGCACCGGCTGGAAGCAGTTCATCGGCACGTTTCACGAGATTCGCGCCCTGAAGCCGATCTTCCTGTTCCTGATCGCATACTGGTTCTATATCGATGGCGTGAACACCGTGATCAAGATGGCGGTGGACTATGGCCTGTCGCTCGGCTTCGAGTCATCCGACCTGATTGTCGCCTTGCTGCTGACGCAGTTCGTCGGCTTCCCGGCGGCGGTCGCATTCGGCTGGCTGGGTACGAAGATCGGTACCAAGCGCGGCATCTATCTTGCGATTGCCGTGTACGTGTTCGTGACCTTCTGGGCCTATTTCCTGGATACCGTGGCCGAGTTCTTCGCCATGGCGGTACTGATCGGCCTTGTGCAGGGTGGCATCCAGTCGCTGAGCCGTTCGTATTACTCGCGCCTGATTCCACCTGACAAGTCCGGCGAGTTCTTCGGGTTTTACGGCATGCTGGGCAAGTTTGCGACCATCATCGGTCCCTTGCTGATGGGCTGGGTCGGCGTGCTGACCGGCAGTCCACGCATGGCGATCATGTCCATTGTGGTGCTGTTCGTGATCGGTGGCTGGCTGCTGACGCTGGTCGAGGAAGAAGCCGTTCCGAACTAGTTCAGTCGGCGGTGCCGCGCGTGATCTGGCGGGCAAGCTGGCGGAGCTGGTGCACGTCTTCGTTGTCGGTTCCGGTATAGCGCAATGTCAGCAACTGGTTCATGAAACGACGCAATTCCGTTGCCACTTCGGGGTGCTGCTGTTCCATGCGCAGGAAGAAGTCCCGCGGCCCTTCGTGCCCCGGTGCATCAGGGTCGAGTCGCCGACGCAGTCGCAGGTAGACGCGCTGCGGCAGGTCGGTCGCTGGCGGTCTTGCCTGCCACGCCAGCAGTGCCGCCAGCAGCAGCCCACCCAGTGCCAGCAGGCCGAACAACCACAGGGCGAGCTTGGTCCAGTCGGGATTTTCCATGCCCAGTGCCTGCATCAGGTTCTGCTGCATTTCCGGGCCATAACCTAGGAAGAACTCGTTCCACAGGCCGTTCAGTGCTTCCCAGCTGATCTCGAGCTCCGTCAGGAAATCACCAGCGAAACGCTGGCCTAGATGTCCCGGCAGGTTCTCTTCTCCCGCCAGCGCCGCATTGATGCCGAACTCGATACGATCGGGTGCCACTGCGGCCGTCGGATCGACCCTCGTCCAGCCCTGGTCCTCGTACCAGACTTCCACCCAGGCATGGGCATCGGATTGCTTGATGATCAGGAAGCCGGACAGTTCGTTGAGCTCGCCGCCCTGGTAGCCGGTAACGACCCGGGAGGGAATGCCCGCCACCCGCATCATGAAGGTAAAGGCGCTGGCGTAATGCTCGCAGAAGCCCTCGCGCGTCTCGAACAGGAACTGGTCGATGGGGTCGCGGTCAAGCCGTTCAGGTTGCAAGGTGTAGTAAAACGGCTCGTTGGAAAAGAAGTTCAGTGCGCGCGAGACGATCTCCCGGTTCGTCAATCCCTCCGCTTTCCATGTCGCGATCATTTCGCGCGTCCGGGCATTGCCGGTATCCGGCAGCTGCAGACCCCAGCGTTCTTCCAGCGAGCTCAGCTCCGGGCTCATGACGTAGTCGAGGTAGGAAGTCATGCGGTATTGCTGGCGTTGCGACAGGGGCCGGCGCGAGGTGAGTGTGAAATCGCGGGTCAGGACAGCGGTGCGCGGATATTCCGCGGCCATCGGCAAGGCGAACAACCAGCCCTGGTTGGTCGGTTCCTGCATGACCGTGTAGCGGACCGGATCACCACGCAGTTCGAAATTGTCATTCGACTGGATGGTGGCAAAGCCACGCCACCAGCTCTGGCCATTGAACAGGTGAAGGGTCGGTCCGCGCCAGTAACGGTTCCATGGTAGCGGAATGTCTTCCTGGTTTTCGAAGCGTACCCGGAAGGCAATGTCTTCCGAGAGCACCAGGTTGCTGATCGAGCCCGGGGTCATGCGGTCGTCCAGGCCCGAAATGCCATCGCCACCGGCCGAGGGCACGCCCCACAGCGGTCCCGGGATGCGGGGGAACAGCAGGAACAACAGGATGGCAAAGGGGATGGCCTGCAGGGACAGCCGGCCCGCGCGCTTCAGCACTTTGCGGCCGCGCGCGTCGTCCTTGTTGTGGCCCAGCACCAGCAACGCGGCGGTCAGGAACAGCAGCGAAGGTGTCTGCATGACCACGTGCGGGATTTCCTGCGAATACAGGAAGCTCGCGAAAATGATGAAGTAGCCCAGCACCACGACCATCAGCGCATCACGAACCCTGCGCACCTCGGTGAGTTTCAGGACCACCATGATCGAGAGCAAGGCCATGCCGGGCTCGGGACCGTTGATGTTGCCGTAGAGACCGAGGATCGCGACAAAGGCGGTCAAGGCCAGCAACACGCGCATCCAGGCCGGCGGCATCGCATGGCTGCGGTTCAATGCGAACCAGCGCCACGCCAGGGTGGCATACAGGGCTGCCGTCAGCAGCGGATTGAAAATGAACCAGTGCGGGACGAACAGCAGGCCAAGCGCCAGCAAGGTCAGCTTCAAGGGCTGGTGGCCCGGCGGGGTGTCGAGCTCCTGCAGCAGTACCGTCTTCATCGTGCCGGCCTCGCGGTCGGCAGGCGAAACAGGGCCAGTGCCTTCAGGCAGCGATCCCGGTGGGTCTGTCCCTGGCCCATGGCAATCTGTTCATCCGGGAGGGCGAGGGCGTAGCGCTCACCGGCTTTTTCGGCATCGACAATCCAGCGCGTCAGCACCGACAGGCGGTACTCGAGATCGGCCGAGTCCAGCGCGTCGAAGTCGAAGTCCCGCGACACGGCATTGCCGCCCTTGAACTCCTTCACCAGCAGGTCGTTCTGGAGCCGCGCCGACGCTTTCCAGGCGACGTGCCTCGGTGCATCGCCCTGGCGGTAATCCCGCAAGCCTGAAAAATCACCCTGGCCACCATCGAACTCCTGGCTCTCGCCTTCTTCCGCAGCACGCAGTGGTGGCCTGGGCGGATTGTCGGCCGGCCTGGGGTAGACCAGCACCGGGTGCGACATGTAGACCCAGGCCCAGGCCTTGAACAGCCCGAAGGGCCAGGTGGTGTGGATGCCGATGCGCTCGGCGGCCAGCCAGCCGCGCTGCCTGGCCGGCATGGCATATTGCAAGGTGGCGCGTTCACCGGCCGGGATGTCGACACGACTCATGGGTTCGCGAGCAAGCGTCAGGGTAATGCCATCACGCGGCAGGCTGGAACGATTCTCCGCGATGACATCGAAATGCGCATCGGAACCGACGAACACCGGCTCGGCCTTGCCGCGACGCAGGACCAGGTTCTCCAGGTTGCGATGCGTGTTGTGCATCGCGACCACGCCCAGCGCGCCGAGGAAAAAGGTCATCGCGAAGCCCATGCTGTTGGAGTAGTTCATCGAACCCAGCAGCATCAGGAACACGACCAGCCCGAACAGCAGGCCCTGGCGTGTCGGCAGGATGTAAATGCGTCGCCGGGCGAGGGTCGTCTCGACCGGGTCGTCGCCCTGGCGACGCCGTGCCCAGCGGATCGCCTTGGACTCGACGTAGTCCCGGATGCCGTTCATTGTGCGTGTGAAAGGATTCACCACGATGAGGCCTTAAGGAATGGCCACCGCTTCGAGGATTTCCTGCGCCATGGATTCGCGGCGACGGCCGGGCTCGGCATCGCGTTCGCGCAGGCGATGGTTCACCACGCCAGCGAACACGGCTTGCACGTCTTCAGGAATGACCGCGGTGCGCCCATCCAGCATGGCCCAGGCCTGCGCGGCTCTCCTGAGTGCCAATGCCGCGCGCGGCGACAGGCCGCTGACGAGATCCGGCAGCTCGCGGCTGTAACGCACCAGCGCCTGGATGTAATCCAGCAGCGGTCCGGCCGTCACCACCGAATCCAGCTTGGCCTGCAGTTTCAGCAGGCGCTCGCCGTCCATCACCGGCTCGATGTCGCGCACCATGTCACGGCGATCGCGGCCTTCCAGCAGCTCGCGCTCGGCGGCTTCGGCCGGGTAGCCCATGGTGATGCGCAGCAGGAAACGGTCGAGCTGCGATTCCGGCAGCGGGAAGGTGCCGATCTGGGTCTGCGGGTTCTGTGTGGCAATGACGAAGAACGGCGAGGGGAGCGGGCGGGTCACGCCTTCGGCCGTCACCTGGCGTTCTTCCATCGCTTCCAGCAGCGCGCTTTGTGTTTTCGGCGTGGCGCGATTCACTTCGTCGGCCAGGATCATCTGCGAAAAAATCGGTCCCGCCTGGAAATCGAAATTGCCTGTTTCGCGGCGGAAGATGGCCGCACCGAGGATGTCGGCGGGCAGCAGGTCGGAGGTGAACTGGATGCGCTGGAAATCCAGTCCCAGCGCGCGCGCCATCGCGTGCGCCAGCGTGGTCTTGCCGACACCGGGAATGTCCTCGATCAACAGGTGGCCGCCAGCGAGCACGCAGCTCATTGCCAGCTTCACTTCCTGCTGCTTGCCGAGAATGATGCTGTTGACCGACTCGATGGCCTTGTGCAGCTCGTTCACGCCGGCGCGGGTGTCGCTATCCAGGGTCAGGGCATTCATTTCCATGGCTCTCCGTGTAATCCTTGCCGCTGTGCTTCAACACTCGATCCGGGGAAAAACAAAATGGGGATCAAGCAAGCAATCGGGGTTCTGGCTGTCCTTGGTGTGACGTTGCTGGCGGGCTGTGGTTCCCCGGCGGATCTCTCGGCGCAGGCCGCGGAGGAAATCCTCGCGGCCGATCATCATTTCGCCGAGCTGTCCCGCAAGGGCGGTACCGCCACGGCCTTCCGCCGCTACCTCGCCTATGACGCCATCATGCTGCCTGATGGGGGCGACGTGCTCAAGCACAAGGGCATCGCGACCTGGCTGGACGGCGTGGATTACCGGCTCGACTGGCAGCCCCAGGCCGCAGGCGCCGCGGCCTCCGGGGATTACGGCCATTCCTGGGGCTACTGGCAGGCCCGCGGCATCTCGCTGGATGGCGAGCCCTACGTGCTGGAAGGCAAGTACCTGAACGTCTGGCGCAGGAACGAGGACGGCGAGTGGAAGGTGCTGGTCGACCTGGGGAACAAGGGACCGTACCGGGAGACATTGCGAGCAGGTACTGAATGAAAAAAGGCCGTCTTTCGACGGCCTTCTGCTTTCCGAATGCAGCGGCCCGGGATCATTCCGTTTTCGTTAACAGTTGTTGAAATGAGTCACGCAACAGAAATGCATGTATCAGTCCATGGTCTTCGGGATCCCTTGCAGTTGGAACAACGCCAAGGAACGCAATGTCGGATGAGTTGCTGATGCTATTCGCGACCCTGTCCGCTAAGCCAAACAGGTTGGTTTCGGGAAGCGGGTAGAAGCTCAGTTGGCACGCAAAGCGGGAGCATCGGACTGTCAATCGGCTTTCGTCAAGTGCATCCGTTAAATTGAGGGGCTCCAACAGGCCGAGAACTACCGTTTCAGCCGTCTCGTCGGTCGGTGGGTGATTCACGGCACCTTCCAGGAAGCGAAGCTCGGACAGATGACTGTTCTTGTGGAGTGCAGCCAGGAACCTGTGTATGTCATTTTCAGGTGAAGTCGGAGAAGCAGGGGCTGCGACTGAAAGGGAGGCGGCCATCAGAAGGCCTGTCTTCTGTAATGTGTTCATATGGTTTCCTTCAAATTTTCCTTCTGATGCGATCAGGCAATCTGTCATTACAATGCAGCTTCCTCCTGATCCACTGCTGGATGTTCCGCCGCCCGAGGATGAGCCTGATCCAGATGAATCGCCTTCAGGCGGAGAGCTTCCGCCGCCGGGCCCACCAGCCGGTGCGATTATTTCGTCGTACCAGTCGTTGAAATCAAGTGGGGTTGGGTAGACATTTCCATCGATAAAGCTCCCGTCGGCGTCATCGAAGAACGAGTCTTGGTGAACGAAACCGTTCTCGTCGAGCATCGCTCCGACCAGATCTGTGCCGCCTGAGCTGTTGTAGACCCAGTTCCAGTAGGGGAAGAGGCCGATTTCGAACGCCCAGGCATTGAATTCTTCGATTGCGACAATCGCGAGAGCAGGCACCGACAAGGCTAGTAGCAGCAATGAAGGTAAGAATCGTGTATTCCGTAGTCGCATGAAGCAGCCTCCTTTGTGGGAAAGGAGGAACTATCTTTTTATTTGATGTTTGAATGTATTTCGGAAAACCTTGGGTAGGTCGTCGAGGATGCTGAAATACGCCGGAAAGTAGACTGAGATCTATAGAAATCAGATACCGATTAAACGGAGAAAGCGCGATGGCCAAGGTAACCGGAATCGGCGGCGTGTTTTTCAACAGCCGCAAGGACAACAAGGCGCTGGCGGCGTGGTACCGCGATCATCTCGGCTTTGATCTCAAGGAGTGGGGCGGGGCGATACTCAACTGGCAGGAAGACAAGGCGAACGACGGTGGCATGACGGTCTGGCATGTGGCAGACAAGGACAGCGAGTGGTTCAGTCCCAGCGAGTCCAGTTTCATGATCAATTACCGCGTGGACGATCTCGATGAACTGCTGGCCGACCTGGAGAAAGCGAATGTCGAGATCGTCGCCGGGCCGGAGTCGCACGAGAACGGCAAGTTCGCCTGGATCATAGATCCGGAAGGCAACAAGGTCGAGCTGTGGGAGCCCATGAAATGGGACGAGGCAAACAAGGAAGTCTGATGACTAATCGCCAAGCTGTGGACTGTTTCAGGATGATTCTCGGCTGAATCGCTTGTTGGTCAGGCGCGGCCCCGCAAAAGCGGGGCCGTTTTGCTTTAATGCTTTTGGCCTGCTTCTTCTTCAGGAGCCTGCGCCATGTTCTGGGTTGTCCCACGTGACGCAGTGATCCAGTGGAACACTGCGCCGGCGATGTGAAGCAGCAGCATCGCGATGATCAGCTCTTCAAGGATTTCGTGGGCATCTTCAAGCCAGTGGTTCCAGTCTGGTAGCGGCTGGTCGAAGATGGCTGGAATCTCGAACATCCCGAAGAAGGGCAGGGTCTGCGCCATGCCGGTTTCCCAGTTCTTGTCCGTCCAGCGAGCAAACAGCCCGACCATCGCCTGCGCGCTGATCAAGGCAAGCAGCAACACCGGGCCGGCGAGGGCCGCGATTCTCAGCAGCTTGTTCCGCAGGCCAGAATCCTTCCAGCCCTCGGCCACCCGCCAGGCGATCCTGGCTGGTAGGACGAGGCACAGCAGCACACCGGTACTGATGTGCAGTTGCTTGATCGAGACATACAGCGACTGGTCGTCGAAGGTGATGGTCCATTCCAT
>JAWWBS010000048.1 GCA_033720895.1 Gammaproteobacteria bacterium | reverse complement strand
TCCGCCGCCCATGTGCTGGGCAAGCTGGTGAAGTACCTGGGCGAGAACAACGTGCTGTGGGGCACCGATTCGATCTGGTATGGCTCGCCGCAGGACCAGATCCAGGCCTTTCGCAGCTTCCAGATTTCCGAACAGCTGCAGCAGGAATTCGGTTACGCGCCCATGTCAGCCGGCCTGCGCGCGAAAATCTTCGGACTGAATGCCTTGAAGCCCTATGGCCTCAATCTCGACGACGCAAAACGCTTCAGCGGCAACGACAACATTGCGCAGCAACAGGAAAACTACGCGAACGCACCGGACCCGCATTTCAGGACCTACGGACCGAAGACCCGGCGCGAGTTCCTGAACCTGCTGGCCATCAGCTGAGGCCCTGGCGCGTCCTGGCGGCTGAGACTTTGCGCCATTCGCGATAGAATACGGCTCCGCCAAGCGTGGAGCCGAAACACTTGCCCTCTGCCCGGTCCACAAATCTCTCTCGACTGCCGTTCATGGTACGGCCGACCTATCCGCGCGAACTGCGCGCCTGGTCATTGCTGGCGCTTGCACTGGGTGCGGTCGAAGGTGGCGTGGTCGGCGTGCTGGTCAAGAACCTGTTCGATGGCCTGATCGACCCGGCCTGGCTGAATACTGCTGTGGCCATCGTCGCCGGTGCGCCGGCACTCGCGAACGTCACCAGTTTCCTCTGGGCATCGGCCAGCCAGGGCCGTGACAAGATCCGTTTCCTGTTCCTGCTGCAATCACTGACCATGCTCGGCCTGCTGATGATTGCCTTTGCACCGGTGAACGCCATCGGCCTTGCGCTGATGACCTGCGGCTCCCTGGTCGCACGCTGTTGCTGGGCCGGCGTCACCACGCTGCGCGCCACCGTCTGGCGCGCAAACTTCCCGCGCGCGCAGATGGGCAAGATGGCCGGTCGGCTGGTGCGGGCGATGACACTGGTAATGGGTTCGACCGGCATCCTGCTGGGCGTTGCCCTCAAGTTCGAACCGGAGGCCTATCGCTACTTCTATCCGCTGCTTGCCCTTCTCGGTTTCGCCGGCGCGCTGACCTACAAGCGACTGCGAGTAAGGCGTCACAAGATCCTGCTGCGCAAGGAACGCGAGGTGGAGCGCGACGAGCCGCGGCTGATCGGACCAATGGCAATGATCCGGGTCTTGCGCGACGACATCGATTTCCGGCGTTACATGCGACTGATGTTTGCGTTTGGCGGTGGCAACCTGGCCATGGTGCCGGTGCTGATCATCCTGATGACCGAGCGTTATGGCATGAGCCAGCTGTCACAGATGCTGATCACCTCGTCCATTCCGCTGCTGATGATCACCATCTCGATTTCCTGGTGGTCACGCCTGCTGGACCGCGGTCACGTGGTGCATTACCGCGCCAAGCAAAGCTGGTCTTTCGTCATTACCTTCGTCGCCTACTGCACCGCCGTTGCCACTGACATGCCGGAACTCTTCTGGCTGGCGGCAGTACTGCATGGCATCGGCATGGCTGGCGGCGTACTGGGCTGGAACCTGGGTCACAATGATTTCTCGTCCGCAGAGCGCGCTTCGATGTACATGGGTGCACACGTGACGCTGACCGGCATCCGCGGATTGATCGCACCCCTGTCCGGCGTGTGGATATACCACCTCATCGAGACGCGGGCGCCGGGGTATGGTCGTTACGTGCTGTTCTTGCCACTGCTGGTGACCACGCTCGGCGCCTGGGGATTCGTCAGGATGTCCCGCGACCTCAAGCAGCGAGGCATGTAGCTGCAGCCACGCCTGCACGCAAAAAAAAGCCCCGCCAATGGCGGGGCTTTTCTGCGTCTGGCCTGGGCTCAGAACTTGAAACTCAACGACAGGAAGTCGACGTCGGCCTCGTTGAACTCGGTCCGGGTGTACTCGAGCTCGAAGCCGAAGGCGCCCACGCCGATGCCGTATGCGAGGTTGCTGTCGTTATCCGACACGCCACCGATATCGATGTCGGCATAGTTGAAGCCAGCCTTGCCCTTGAAGTAGATCGGGCCCGGCGTCATCAGGACACCATAGGCACCCAGCTGCGTGGCGGAGTAGTCGACGCCACCGAAATCGCCGTCGGACAGCGTGGTGTTGGCTTCGAACTCGACACCGACAATGCCAACCAGGTCGAGCGTGTACACCAGGCCGGCAGTGGTGGCGGCCGTGTCATCACCGTCGACGGAATACTGGCCAGCCTTGACACCGAAATCCGTGTCGATGGCGTGGGCGGCAGACGTCATGCCGAACAGGGCAAAGGCAGCGGTGAAGCCGAGAATCAGTTTTTTCATGGTCAATTCCTCTGGAGTGCATTACGGGCAGGCCGCCATGAGCCGGTCGGCCGTCCCTGCGCAATCTACCAAGCTGGCCGGAAAATGCCAGTGATTATGTCTGAAGCGCTTGAATTTTCAGGATTTTCCGCCACGCGGCTGATTTTGCGGGGCGAGCGGCATGGCGGGTCGCAGGCAAAAAAAAGCCCGCGACGTGCAGCGCGGGCGAACAAGCAGGAGGATCGGTTGCGGGCGAACCCGACAACAGAATTCGGTCAAAAAGACCACCCGGGCGATTGCCTGGCGGCAACCGCCCGGGCGAAACCCTCTTCCGAGGGATCAGCACGTACCCGTCCGTGGGCATGATGGGTGGTGCCTGGAAGTGCGCGTCAAAGGGGGAGAAAACGCTGCACTTGTCTGACACTCGGGGGGGATGACATCCACCCATCCATTCCTTCCGGCCTTGGAAAAAATGAAACCTTTGCAGGTCAAGGACGCTTTATCAGACGCCTCGCAAAACGCCGAGGCAGGCCTGTTTTAGCGCGACCTTGAACGCCGGGTCCTTGCTCGGCGATGCCATCTGCACGGGAAACTCCTCGAACAGAATGGCGTCGCGGCTGAAGGAGGCGATCAGCTGCATGCAGAAACGGCCTGCGGCAGCCGGGTTCTTCGCTCTCACTTCCCGGCCATCACCAACCAGCAACTGGCCGGCGAGGTCATAGAACCCGAGGAATTCCTGCATCATCTCGGGGTTCTGGTAATCAGGGTCGTGGCGGATCTTCATGATCACGGACCGCACCACACCGCGGCGGTTGGTGAACAGGTTGGTCACCGCTTCGATGACAATCTCGAGTCGACGCTCCAGTCGCTCTTCCTGTTCCAGCTGCGGTACCACCTCGTCCTTGGTGCGATGGAGATCTTCGACATAGCGCTCGAACAACCGCGCCAGGAGATCTTCCTTGTCGACAAAGCGGGTGTAGAAGCTGCCTGCTGCCACACCGGCTTTTGCCGCGATTTCCGCAATACCCACGCGGTCGATGGATGACTTGGTCAACAACGCCTCGGCGGCGTCCAGGATGTCGTTCATCGTCTTGCGAGAACGCTCCTGTACGGGCTCTGCCGGGGCTTCACGTTGCTTGGTCATGCTACCAACCTGAACCTGAATACAGATTCAAGTTTAAGGCCATGCGCGCTCCGGCGCAAGCCCTGTGGCGCAATTTTTTGGTGTACCGCGAGAAAAATCGGCCCGATCGGGCCGCCAGGACGAGAAACGGTGGGCCGGATAAAGCAGTGCCCGCGTCATCAGCCTTCCCTACGAGGCGCTGACGCGGGCACTGACCCCCTTATGGCCGGTTGACGTCCTGTCGGACATGAAACCGTTAAGCATCCGCCATGGGCGGACTACTCGAGTATACGCCCCCGCCCTGCCGGCACAAGCGCATCCGCGACTGTCCGGCGAGGGACCATTCGTCACCATCTCGAAAACTGAAATTCTAGAGATTTGCGGGTTTTTGAGCGCGTTTTCGCTGGGTTTCGCCGCTTTTAAGCAAGCCTTTCCGTTGCCGCTTGTCCAGGTACATGCGCTCATCAGCCAGCTGCACGGCATCGTCCACTGCCTCACCACTGGTGAATTCGGCCGCACCAATACTGACCGCCGGTGTCTGCGGCTGGCCGCCGGGGACCACTGGCCGTGGCGGGATGCTGCCCAGGATTTCCCGGAGACGATGGACCGTGGCCTCGGCCGCTGCACGCGGCAGCACCAGCAGGAACTCGTCGCCACCCCAGCGGTAGAGCTTGTCGGTCGGCCGCAGGTTGCTGCGCAAGGCCGTAACCACCCACACGAGCAGGCGATCGCCGGCTTCATGCCCAAATTTGTCGTTGACGGGCTTGAGGTCATCGAGGTCCAGCATGGCCACCGTGCCGAAGGCTGCCAGGGCGGTATCAAGCCCGAAGCCATCATCAAAGGCCCGGCGATTCAGCGCGCCGGTCAATGGGTCCACGTAGGATTCCTTGCGCAGCTCCTCGTGCGTACTGGTCAGTTCGCGATAGGCGGCACGGACCTCGAGCAGGGTGTCTTCCAGCACGATCAGGATCATGCCGATCGCCAGCAGGATGCCGATAAAGGTGTCGATAAAGCCGTTGTATTGCGTAATCACCAGCCGCCAGCCGCCATGGTCATGCCAGGGCTCGGCCGCCACGTGGGAAAAGGCCGGCAGGTAGAGGGCCCAGGCAACGGCGAACATGGCCAGCGCCGCGCAGGCGGTGCGTGTTCCCAGCGTGCGGCGGGGCCGGGGCAGGCGCCAGAGCAACCAGGCGGAATACGTCGCAACCGCCACAGTCGGAATGGCCAGCCAGGACGCGACATCCAGCGCATTGCGGGCACTGGACAGGGTGATGACAGTGTAAACAACGATGCCGGGCGTCATCCACACCAGGTACGGCTTCAGCGAGAAGTGGCGACAGAACTGCAGGATGCCCGCCAGCAGCGCGGTCAAGGTCATCAGCTTGAACATGACGTAGCAGGAAACGCTGAGGGCGATCCAGGCACCACCGTTCGAAAACGACAGGGTCTCGACAATCCGGCCATTGGCGATCGCCGGTACCAGCACCACCAGGGCGGCCGTGTAGAAAATCCAGGCAACGACCCAGGCCTGGAAATATTCGCGCCGGTCGGAGAGACGGGTCAGCAGCAGGAACACGATAGAGAGCAAGGCGAACGCCGTCATCTGGGTGACAACGCCAATAAAGGTGATCAATTCAGCACTGGCCGCTACCGGCATGAGACGCCCTGCTTTGGTTTCCCACCATTATAGCTGCGCCAAGTGCGACTGCTTCAGGCGATGTCGCGACGCCCCTTGCAGCTCGGTGCACGCACGCAACCGTAATAGGGTCGGGATTCGCCGCCATGGCGTTCATAGCGCTTCAGCATCGCACGTCCGCAGCGCGGACAGAGCACCACGCGGCGCGGTTCGGTTGCGCCATCATCCTGCTGGGGCCGCGGTGCCGTGAGGTCGCCATCATCGGACTGCATGTTGACCAGGATCTGCCTGACCCGCGCGCCGTCCATCAGCTTGATTCGCCGGGATTTGGCCGCGTCCCGCGCTGATGGCGTGAAACGGCCCGAGGTGATGAGATAACCGCCGGCTGCATTGCGCGCCGCAATGACCTGGAAGAAATCGCGAACCTGCTCTTCCCCCACCTTGCGGCTGCGCCAGTGACCACACTGCACCAGCAACAGCTGGCCGCGCTTTTCCAGCTCGAAATCCGCGCCACCGAAAGGATGCTCCCGGACCACGTAACCCTTGGCAATGAAGTGCTCGCGGATCAGGACCGAGTAATCATCCCAGGACAAGGTGCCAATCTCGCGATCACTACCCAGCAGCTCCGCCCGCACTTGCTCCCGCCGCCGCCAGGCTATCGAAGCCATGACAATTGCGGTGACCAGCGCGACCAGGGTGATGATGAGAAAGGGATCCACGATGCGGCATTCCAGCGTCAGGGGTATATCTTTTTACATAATATCGAACTTTTTCACCCCTGTGAAGCGGCTGCCGGCGCCCGCGGGAAATCCAGCCAAGGGGCGGATCCTACCCTGGCACACCATGCCAGCGCGATCCCGTCGTACCGGAAAAAAGGTCTGCCGGTCCCGGGCTGGAAACCGGCGCAAAACCTCTCTAGTATCCCGCCCAGTCATCGCCACACTCGATGCCAGCGAAAAACAGGGATCAGGCGGCGCCAGGTAGGTGATTCAGCGATGACCTAGCACACCCGATATCGCCTTCATCGAACGTGTATTTTGACAGCAACGTTTTCGTTACTGGAAACACACGCCCCCCCTGCCATGCTGCAATCCTGATTATGGGCAATCTCTTGAAAGAAACTCCTGAATCCACAACCGTCGCCTCGACCAGCCGTGAACTGCCCGCAGGGAAGTCCCGCCAGAAGGACCACCAGGGCCAGTTGCTCTACCTGATCGTGCCGGCGATGCTGCTTACTTCCAGCGCCATCATGGCGACGGCCTGGCTCGGCCACTTGCGCTTCAAGGAAGACCTGACGTTCATGATGGCAACGCTGTTTGCCTGGCTGCTCGTGCTCCCAGAGTATGCGCTCAACATCATGGCGCTTCGCATCGGTTACAAGAAATTCACTGGCGGCCAGATGGGTGCATTCAGGCTCTGCACGGGCGTGGTGTGTATTGCCCTGGTATCGATTTACGTGCTGGGAGAACAGCTCACCGGCCAGAAAATGCTTGGCTTCGCCATCATGGGGGTTTCCATGATCCTGATTTCAAGCTCGGACCGGAAAGAGGGACCCCGATAAGCCATGGTTGTTTATGCCGTTCCACTCATGCTGTTTGCTTCCAGCGCCTTGATGGCTTTCGCCTGGCTTGGGCACATCCGCTTTCGCCACAAGGGCTTCTTCTTCGCCCTGCTGGTGAGCTGGTTCATCGTGCTGCCCGAGTACCTGCTGAACATTTCAGCCATTCGCTGGGGCATCGGTACTTACCAGGCCAGCGAAATGGCGGCCATGAATCTGAGCTCCGGCGTTGTCTGCGTCGCCATCGTGTCGAAGCTGTTCCTGGGCGAACACCTCAACTCTCGCCAGATTGTGGGATTTGTCCTGATGGGACTGGGGGTAGTGCTGGTCGTTGCCTGAACCACTTCTCGTCACGACGTGACACCACGCGTGAAGCAAGAAACGCCTGCAGATGCAGGCGTTTTTCTTGCTGCTTCCTGACGCCCAGGAACAGTCAGCCAGGCGATCTCAGTTTCTCGAACCCAGCACCAGCAGACCGCGGGCCACGTGCCCGTGGAAAACCGCGATGCCACGGTACAGGTGCAACGACACGGTCAGCAGCAGGAACCCGAGCAGCATGAGTGACAGCACCTCCAGCAGGTCCGGACGGTCCAGTTGCAAGCGCAGCGGCCCGTGGTACCAGAACTGGATCGACGTACCGTCGTACGCTCCGACTCCCGTGAGCGCCGCGAACGGCACGATGATCAGGCTCAGCGACACTGACAGGCTGGTGACCGCCAGGCCGAAATAACTCATGCCAAGTGGCAGCATCAGCAGCATGTACAGCAAGGTCGTCCAGGTGCGGACATCGACCAGCATGCTCTTGATACTGACAAACAGGCCTTTCTCCCGGTTCGGATAGATCGGGCGGCGCGGCATGCGCACGCCCAGAAAGGTTTCGATGATCCGGCCTTCCAGCAGCGACAACATGCGCGTGCTGCCAAGGAACAGCAGGGTGAACGGAATGCCGATGATCAGCACGAACAGCCCCATCGACAGGCCCAGTCCCGCCATTACCCAGGCGAAATAGAAGACACCGGTAGCGCCCGCCAGGAGCATGTAGAACAGTGCCGAATAACTGCGCAGGTCGCCGAACACACCAAAGAATCGCAACGCGGCGTTGCGCCTGGTGGGTGATCCGACGCGTCTTGGCGTGCGCATGGCCCGGGCCACCGTCTCCTCGGTCTGCAGGTAGGTGGCGGCGACCTCCTGGGGCGCGCCGTAGGTATTGACGATACGGGCCAGCACTTCGCTGACCGGCAGGGTCGCATGCTGTGCGATTTCCGCCCGCAGGTACTCCTCGGCATCGTAAAGCGCGTCCTGGCGCAGCGCTGGGTCGGCATCGCCAAGGGCTGCTGCCAGCTGGTCAAGGTATTCCTCTACCGTACGTGGCATGGGATTCGTGTCATTCGTGTTCATTGCCAGACTCCATCAAAAGCGTTTGCACCAGGTTCGACGTGTCCTGCCAGGCGACCTTCCAGGACGACAGCATGTCGCGCCCCGCCGACGTGATTCGGTAATACCGTCGCGGCGGGCCACTCACCGAGGGCTCGACCCAGCTTTCCAGCAAGCCGCCCCCCGACAGATTGCGCAGCACCGGGTACAGCGCGGACTGCTTGCCGATCAGGTCCTGGCTGTCGTACTGCTCCAGTTCCTTGGCAATCTCGTAGCCGTAGCGCGGGCTGTCGGCGCGCGATAACAAGGTCAGCAAGAGCAAGGCCACGGTGCCCGCGTTGAGCTCTTTCTGGAACTTCTTCAACTGCAGTTCCTTGTCCAGGCCCGCTTCCGGCGTTGTGCTGTTCATTCCTGCCTCCAGTCACCGATTCCGGCACCGCTGACCATTTGTGACCTTGTCGTTACCATGAACACGATAGTACCAATAAGTTAATAATAGTCAAGAACCGTGATGCGCGGCGACTTTTAGCCTTGAAATCAGCCTAGAATGGGCGTTTGGTCCCGACGCCATGGAGCCCGCGTGCCAATAAAGACTGCCGCCAACGTGATCGTGCCAAAGCGCGATGTTGACCCCCAGGTCGAGGGCGAGCTCACCAACCTGCTGTACCGGAACTCCCGGGGATTGCACCTCACCGGCGCCGGTGCGGCCGGCCTGGCAACGCTGCTGTTCTGGCAAAGCACCCATCCGGTTTCGATCAGCCTGTGGCTGGGCTGCATGCTGGCCATTGCGGCGGGCCGGGCCTGGCTGGCGCGGCGCTTTGCGCAGGAAGAGCTCTCCCTGGCCGAAACCAGTCGCTGGAGCCAGGCCTTCCAGTACGGCAATGTTGCTGCGGCTGTCGGCTGGGCCTTTGGCGGCCTGTTGATGTACCCGCCGGGTAGCCCCTCGGGGCAGATGCTGCTGACGGTCGTCATGGTTGGCGTGATCGCCATCTTCACACCGATGCTGGTCGCCAATCGCAAGTACGCGGTGACCTTTGCGTTGATCGTGATGGCACCCCTGATCATGCGTCACCTCGGCAACGGTTCGTTGCAGAGCCTGGTGGCCGTTGCCATCCTGATCCTGCTGTTCCCGCTGCTGATTGCATTGACCATTCGCAGCTTCAACCAGATTGTCGAAGACCTGCAGGCGCGCTTCGCCTACGCCGACCTGGCCAAGGAACTGTCAGGGGAGATCGCCGTGCGCCGCCAGGCCGAGCACCGCCTGCTCGACATGGCAAACTTCGACCAGCTGACGAACCTTCCGAATCGCTCCCTGCTGAAGGACCGAATGGATCGTGCGCTGGCAAAATCACAACGTCACAAGTCGCTGGTTGCGGTGCTGTTCGTTGATCTCGATCGTTTCAAGCACATCAACGACTCGCTCGGCCATCATGTCGGCGACGAAGTGTTGCGTGAAATTGCCGAACGGCTGCAGAAGACGGTTCGCCAGGAAAACACCGTGGCGCGCCTTTCGGGTGACGAATTCATCATCGTTGTCGAGGAAATGAACACGCTCGACGAGATTCGCACGGTGGCGCGACGCCTGCTGATGGAAGTGTCCGAGCCCATCATCCTCGAGGATTCGACCGAATTGAAACTGACGGCCAGCATCGGCATCGCCGTCGCTCCCGATCATGGCAAGGAAAACGACCTGCTGCTGCAGAACGCCGACATCGCCATGTACCGTGCCAAGACCCAGGGGCGCAATGGCTTCCAGATATTCACGCCCGACATGCATGCCGAAGCGCTGACACGGCTGTCACGCGAGAATGCGCTGCGCCGGGCGCTGGAGAACGAGGAATTCTTCCTGGCGTTCCAGCTCGAAATGCATGGCGCCACCCAGGCCTATGTCGGCGCCGAGGCCTTGCTGCGCTGGGAGTCGCCGGAATACGGCATGATTTCGCCGGCCGAGTTCATCCCGCTGGCCGAGGAAACCGGCCTGATTCGCCCGCTCGGCGACTGGGCGCTGCGCGCCGCGTTGCAGCAGGCGCGTCGCTTCACCGAACGCTTTGGCAAGGACTTCTATACCGGCATCAATCTCTCGCCGCGGCAGCTGGAAGCCGAGGACGCGGTCGAGCATATCGAGGCCATGATCAAGGATGTCGGCGTGGACCCGAGCGCCGTGATGTTCGAAATCACCGAGACCGTGGCGCTTTCCAATGCCCACAGCAATCTCACCAAGCTGCGCAAACTGCGGGCGCTCGGCTGCCAGCTGGCGCTGGATGATTTCGGCACCGGCAACTCGTCGCTGACCTACCTGAAGCGATTCCCGATCACCGCAGTGAAACTCGACAAGTCCTTCATCGACAATGTCACCATGAATCGAGAGGACGCAGCCATCGCACGCGCCACCATCGAACTCGCCCAGGAGCTCGATCTCAAGGTCATCGCCGAGGGCGTCGAATCACGCGAACAGGCAGACTGGCTGAAAGACCGGCAATGCTTCATCATGCAGGGCTACCTGTTCAGCCCGCCCCTCCAGGCATCGCAATGCATGGATCGCGTCGCGGCTACCGGCAAGACCGATGTCGAGGCGACACCCGGCCAGCACGAACGCCGGGAGACCTGAACAACCCAGATTTTCGTCCGCAGGACTGCTCGACGGTCCTGCAGCTGCTTTCATTTCATCAAGCCATGAGGTACTTCATGTCTCTCTACAAGCAACTGCTCTTCCCCTTGCTGGTCGCCAGCCTCGCGCTGGTCGCAGCGTGCTCGGACACCGACAACAGCGTGGCAACCATGTCCGCCTCCGAGGCGGATCGCAGCGCGCTGATGGCGCTGGATTCGGCCAGCCTTGCTGCCGCCAGCATGGACGTGCATTCCTTCGCCAATTCCGATGCCGTGCGAGTCACGCATGTCTCGCTGGATCTCGACGTGGATTTCGACGCGAAGCAGCTCGCGGGTACCGCAACCCTGTCGCTCGATCGCATCGACCCGCAGGCTGACAGGCTGGTGCTGGATTCTCGTGCCCTGACCATCGAAGCAGTGGAAGTCGGCACGGCCGAGGGATTCAGCGATGCCGACTGGGTCATGGGTGAGGCCCTCGGCGCGCTGGGCCAGCCGATTGTGATTGCACTCGACGACCAGGCCGATCGCGTGCGCCTGAGCTACCGGACCTCACCGCAGGCATCCGGCCTGCAATGGCTGAGCCCGGAGCAGACAGCCGACAAGGAAAACCCGTTCCTCTTCTCGCAGGCCCAGGCCATCCATGCTCGCAGCTTCATCCCCTTGCAGGACACTCCGGGCGTGCGCGTGACGTACGACGCGACCATCCGCACGCCGCAGCACCTGCTGGCCACCATGAGCGCCGAGATGGAAGAAACCATCAACAAGGATGGTGAGTACCATTTCGACATGCCGCAGGCGATCCCGCCCTACCTGATCGCGATCGGTGTCGGCAATCTCGACTTCCAGTCGATGTCGGAACGCACCGGTGTCTACGCCGAGCCCTACATCCTCGAGGCAGCTGCTGCAGAGTTCGAGGACACCGAACGGATGATGGAGGTCACCGAGGCGCTGTACGGCCCGTATCGCTGGGGGCGTTACGACATCCTGATGCTGCCGGCGAGCTTCCCGTTCGGTGGCATGGAGAATCCACGCCTGTCCTTCATCACCCCGACCGTGGTCGCCGGTGACAAGTCGCTGGTTTCGCTGATCGCACACGAACTCGCACATTCCTGGTCGGGCAACCTGGTGACCAATTCCACCTGGCGCGACCTGTGGCTTAACGAAGGTTTCACCACCTACCTGACCTACCGCATCATGGAAGAGGTCTATGGCAAGGCACGCGAGCGACAGGAAGCCGTGCTGGGTTACCAGGACATCCTGAACGAACTCGACGCACTGCCGCCCGAGGATACGGTCCTCAACATCGAGCTCGGCCAGCGCGATCCGGATGACGTGTTCTCCAACATCCCCTACGAAAAGGGTGCGCTGTTCCTGCGCGAGCTGGAGTACAAGGTCGGCCGGGACAATTTCGATGCCTTCCTGAAGGACTACTTCGATCACTTCGCCTTCCAGTCGATCACCACGCAGCAGTTCAAGGACTACCTTGAAGCCGAGCTCGTGGCGAAGTTCCCGGAGACCCTGGACATGGCCCGCATCAACGAATGGATCCACGAGCCAGGCCTGCCGGTCGACCACCCGGTACCGGAATCGGATGCGTTCAAGAAAGTCGATACCGCCCGTGCAGCCTGGCTGAAGGGCGCACTCGCTGCGGTGGACATCGACACCGACAACTGGACCGTGCACCAGTGGCTTTATTTCCTGAACAACATGCCGAAGACCATGGAAATGGACCGGCTCGCCGAGCTGGATGGCAGCTTCGGCCTGACGGGCACCAGCAACAACGAGATCGCCCACTCCTGGCTGAAGATCGCCATCCGCAACGACTACGATCCGGCCTTCGAACGGCTCGAGGACTACCTCGTCGACATTGGCCGTCGCAAGCTGATCGTGCCGTTGTACGAGGAACTGGCGAAGTCGCCCGAGCACATGGAATTTGCTCGCCGCATCTACAAGGAAGCCCGCCCGGGCTACCACCCGCTGGCACAGGGCAGCGTCGACGAAGCCCTGGGACTGGCTGAGAGCGACTGAGCCGATTCGACAGACCGGCAAGAAAAAAGGCCCGCAGCGCATGCTGCGGGCCTTTTCTATATGGTGGCCAGGGACAGAATCGAACTGCCGACACGGGGATTTTCAATCCCCTGCTCTACCAACTGAGCTACCTGGCCCGTATCCGAAGGTATCGCTGCCGCCTTTGGGGTGGCGCGAAGGCGGGTATTAAACCGGCCTGCCCGTCCAGAGTCAAGGGGGGAGCGCAGGGAAGCGCGGTTTGCCGCCCCCTTGGGCCGGAGGTACCATCGAGGGACCCCAAAACCGCGGATTCACGATGGCCGCCACCCCCGAATTCCAGCCAGGCGCCGAGTCTCTCGGCCACCGCTACCGGTCAACCCGCTCGTTCACGGAAGCGCTCGCCGCCCCGTTGAGCCCGGAGGACATGGTGGTACAGTCCATGCCGGACGTCAGCCCGACCAAGTGGCACCTGGCGCATGTCAGCTGGTTTTTCGAGAATTTCCTGCTGGCCCCGCACCTGCCGGGTTACGCGGCCTACGACGAGCGCTTTGGCTACCTGTTCAATTCGTACTACTACCAGGTCGGCCAGATGCACCGCCGTGCCGAGCGCGGCTTCCTGTCGAGGCCTTCGGTTGCCGAAATCCTTGCCTACCGGCAGCACGTCGACAAGCACATGGAGCAGCTGCTGGATCGCCTGGATGAAGACAAGGCCGCCCATGTTGGCGTGCTGGTCGAGCTGGGCATCCAGCATGAGCAGCAACACCAGGAACTGCTGCTGACCGATATCAAACACGTGCTGTCGCAGAATCCGCTCAAGCCGGCGTATCACGACATGCCGGAGGGCTCTGGTGCACGAGCAGCCGAGCTGGCTTTCATCGATTTCGCGGGCGGCATCCATGATGTCGGCCAGGCCGGCCCGGGGTTCCATTTCGACAACGAGGGTCCGGCCCACCAGGTCCTGCTGCAGGATTTCGCCATGGCGAACCGGCCTGTCACCAATCGCGAGTACCGGGAATTCATCCTTGCAGGAGGCTACCGCGAACCGCGCTGGTGGCTCTCGGAGGGCTGGGCGACCATCCTGGCCGAGGATTGGAGCCGCCCCTTCTACTGGCAGGAAGACCTGGCCAGCGAATTCACTCTTGGCGGCGTCCAGGCCCTGAATCCGGATGCGCCCGTCTCGCACCTTTCCTATTTCGAAGCGGATGCCTACGCCAGCTGGGCCGGCAAGCACTGGGAAGGTGCCAGGTTGCCGACGGAGTTCGAGTGGGAAGTCTTTGCCCGCCAGCAGGACACCCGCATGCCGGCCAACACGGCCGACCTCGGTCGCTTCCATCCGGACGCCGCCGACAGCCAGCCCGTTTCGCAGGTCTGGGGCGATGTGTGGGAATGGACGCGCTCGAGCTACTCGCCCTATCCTGGCTACTCTCCTCCGGCAGGCGCGATTGGCGAATACAACGGCAAATTCATGAGTGGCCAGTTCGTGCTGCGTGGCGGTTCCTGCGCGACATCACGCGACCACATCAGGAGCACCTACCGAAATTTCTTCTATCCTCCGGATCGCTGGCAATTCACTGGCCTCCGACTGGCACGCTGAGCAAGGACGATGCTTTGACTCGACAGGAAACGGAACAGGATCTCGAACTCCACGACTTTCATCCACGCGCATCGGACATGCGCAGCGAAGTACTCGCATCGCTGCAGGCACCCGACAAGTGGCTGTCGTCCATGTACTTCTATGACGAAAGGGGATCGCAGCTTTTCGATGACATCTGCGAACTGCCCGAGTACTACCCGACACGTACCGAGCTCGGCATCATGAAGGCGAATATCAGGGAGATTTGTGACGCGATTGGTCCTCGCGCCATGCTGATCGAGTACGGGTCCGGCTCATCGGTGAAAATCCGCACGCTGCTGGCCCACATGGAGCAACCGGCGGCCTATGTGCCCGTGGAAATTTCCAAGGAACACCTCGTCGCCAGCGCCGAAGCCCTGGCAGCCGACTTCCAGGACATCGAGATCATTCCCGTCTGCGCCGACTTCACCGGCGAGTACGAGCTGCCCGAATCATCTCGCAAGGCCGAGCGCAACGTCGTCTATTTTCCCGGCTCCACCATCGGCAACTTCGATCCCGAGGATGCGCTCGACTTGCTGAAGAACATGCGTCGTGATGCGGGCCACGGAGGCGGGGTACTGATCGGTGTCGACCTGGAGAAGGACGCTGCAACACTGGAGCGCGCTTACGACGATGCCGCCGGCGTTACCGCCACCTTCAATCTCAATGTATTGACAAGACTGAACCGCGAGCTGGATGCGGACTTCGACCTGGAAAACTTCAGGCACAAGGCCATCTGGAATGACGAGCTGCATCGTATCGAGATGCACCTGGTCAGCCTGCGCGCGCAGGCCGTGCACATTGATGGTGTTCGAATCGATTTTGCCGCTGGCGAGACCATACACACCGAATCCAGTTACAAGTACACGCTGGAGCGGTTTGCCGCCCTGGCAGGGCGCGCCGGCCTTGCAGTGAAAAATGTCTGGCAGGATGCGGAAAAACTGTTCAGCGTGCAGTATCTCGAGGTCAGCTGAAGCAGCCTCGCCAGGACATCACTCCGGCGCGACAAAACCTTCAGGTTTTTCCGAGCCGTCTCCGAAGAAGAACTTCTCCATTTCGGATTCGAGGAACTTGCGGGCTTTCGGATCCATGGTGCTGAGGCGGTATTCGTTGATCAGCATGGTCTGGTGTGCCAGCCATTTCTGCCAGCCAGCCTTCGACACGTTGGCGACGATGCGCTCGCCCAGTTCGCCCGGGTAAGGCTGGAAATCCAGTCCCTCGCTCTCGGTCTTCAGCACCACGCAATTCACCATGCGACTCATTTCCTGCTCCTGCGCGCCGCGTCGAGCGCGATTCTGGCTTCATCAAGGATACGACGGACGGGCGCAGCAAGGCCGATCTCCGCCGGCGAGGCGAGATCATACCATTGCGTCGGTCGGTCGTTCAGCGAGGGCGAGGTGATGCCGCGCAACAGCACGGGCGTAATATCGAGACGATAGTGGCTGAACGCATGGTCGACCACCGGCAGTTCATGAATATCCGTGGCAGGCACATCCAGCTCGCCGAGGACGCGCTCCAATGCAGCAACTTCCGGCAGGCTCCACAAGCCGCCCCACAGGCCGCTAGGCGGCCGCTGCTCCAGCAACACCTTGCCATCGCATTCCTGCACCAGCATGACGGTCTGCCTTTGCGGGATGGCCTTCTTCGGCTTGCGGCCCGGCAACTCGTCGATGCGGTTGTCGGACAGTGCCTTGCAATCACCGCTGACCGGGCAATGCCCGCATTCCGGGCTCGAGCGGCGGCAGACCGTCGCGCCGAGATCCATCATCGCCTGGTTGTACGCGGCCACCCGAGCATGTGGCGTGCGTGCCTCGGCGAGCTCCCAGAGCCTGCGTGACACCGCCGTCCGTCCAGGCCAGCCGTCGACCGCCGCATGCCTTGCCAGCACGCGCTTCACATTGCCATCGAGAATGGCATGGCGCTGGTCATGGGCCAGCGAGAGTATGGCACCTGCTGTCGACCTGCCAATGCCGGGCAATTGCTCCACCGCCTCGATGTCCGCCGGAAATTCGCCATCGTATTCCTGCTTGATGACCTGCGCCGCCCGGTGCAGGTTCCTGGCCCGGGCGTAATAACCAAGTCCCGACCAGTGATGCAAGACCTGGTCTACATCGGCATCGGCAAGCGAGACCACGTCCGGGAAGGACGCCATGAATCGCTCGTAATAAGGAATGACCGTCGCCACCTGCGTCTGCTGCAACATGATCTCGGATACCCACACCCGGTAAGGTGTCGGATTCGCCTGCCAGGGCAGGCTCTTGCGGCCATGAGCATCGAACCAGTCGAGCACGCGAATGGAAAAATCGGTTGGCATCGTTCAGCGATTCATTCGTTCGCGGGCAAGCTTCTCGATTCCGCGTGCGGACGCTTGCCCTTCTTCCAGCAGCGCATCCTTGACCACCGAGGGACCGATCAGCGGCGGTATGAAGAAGTCCGGCTCCATTTCCAGCGTCCAGTGCATGCGGGTGCGTTGCTCGCCATCCAGTGGTTCCAGGATCCAATGCGCTTCCGAGCGCTTCACATCGCTGTACTCCGGCAAGGCCCTGGACACGATATGCAGGGGGTTCGTTTCATCGACACGCTGCACCTGTTCAATGGTCTTGCAGAAAAACAGGAAGCAGACCCGTGATTCCGTGAATACGGTATGGACGCCCTCGGTGGGTGAATCTAGATGCTGTGACGTCTTGATGGCACCGGTGATCCACCAGAGATGATCATAGTCGGTAAGCACCCTGCGCACCGGCTCCACGGGGACATCAAGTACGACCACCACCTCGACACGATAGACACCATCGGCACTCGACACCTCCAGGGTCTCGAACTCCGCCGAGCTGGCGGGCAGTGCCAGCAGCAGCAGAAAGCTGCTCAAGAACAACGCAAGCTCGGACAGGCGCATCAGTCAAACAGCCCTCGCAGCTTGTCCTTCAACTTGTCTTCGGCTTCCTCTTTTTTCTCGTCGATATCCTTTTTTGCATCCTGCCGCGCCTGCTCGCGCTTTGCGTCGAGCTCGGCCTTCGCCTTTGCCTTCAAGGCTTCACCTACCGCTGGTTTGATGGATGGTGCTGCCATATCGCCGGTTATTTTCACCGGTATGACCAGGCCCGACAGCTCGCCAAGCGACCCTTCCAGCGAATCATCCTCGACCACCTTCGCGCGTATCTCGTAATCGACAGTTGCCGCAACCAGGTCGGCCCGGCCATCGCCATCGACACGCAGGAAGGGCAACCGCATGTCGAGTATCTCGTTGATGAAAACCCCCTTCTCCAGCCGACCTTGCGCGAGCAGCTCGGCAAAGCGAGTACGCTCAGCCATGTCCTCGCGCTGGTAGGGCCGGTTCTCGACTCTCGCATGTGCCTTGCGCAGGGACTCGCGCAGGTTCATGCCTTCGATGGCGCCGTCCGTCACGCGTAACGACACCTTGCCATCCAGGCTCTGCTTGATGGCATTGACGGAATTGCCGACAGCGGTACTTTGAACGGACAGTGCAGTCACGCCGGACAGCCGTGAGACACCGAACATGTCATCAAGCATGGCGCCGAACTTCACGCCCTCGAGCTTTTCGTCCACCGAATAGCGCGCCGTGTCACGACGGGCATCTACACGGATGTCACCCGAGTAGCTACCTTCATACAGCGAGGCCCTGGCTGGGTGCAGGCGAAGCTGATCCTTGCGCGCATCCACACCGACTTCGATATCGCTGGAACGAATGCCCAT